>JBAVPS010000211.1:0-3129 GCA_049693315.1 Rhizomicrobium sp.
GCCGATCCCCATGCCATGGCCGACTGGTGGCGCAGCATTGATCGCTGGCGTGAAAAGCATTGTCTGAATTTCAAGAATTCCAAAACCACGATCAAGCCGCAACATGCCATCGACCGGCTGTATGAGCTGACCAAAACCCGCGATACCTACATCACCACCGAGGTCGGGCAGCATCAGATGTGGGCGGCGCAGCGCTATCACTTTGAAGAGCCCAATCGTCTGATGACCTCGGGTGGTTTGGGCACCATGGGCTATGGGCTGCCCGCCGCGCTGGGGGTGCAGATCGCCCATCCGGACAGTCTGGTGATCGATATCGCCGGTGAAGGTTCGGTGCAGATGACCATGCAGGAAATTGTCACGGCGACGCAGTATAATCTGCCGATCAAGATTTTTATCTTAAACAATTCCTATCTCGGCATGGTGCGCCAGTGGCAGCAGTTGATGCATGGCGAGCGTTATTCCCATTCGAGCAACGAGGTGCAGCCCGATTTCGTCAAACTGGCCGAAGCCATGGGCGCCACCGGTATGCGTGTCGATAAGCCGGAAGATCTCGATGCGGCGATTGAAAAAATGATTGCCGTCAAGGGGCCGGTCATTCTGGACGTTCATGTCGATAAGTTTGAAAATTGCTATCCGATGATCCCCTCGGGCGCGGCCCATAACGAGATGATCCTGTCGGATGCCGACGAAGAAGCCACCGAAGTGAGCGACGAAGGAAAGATCCTGGTCTGATGCTTAAAAACCAAAAAATCGAACGGCATACCATTGCCGTGCTCGTGGATAACGAGGCCGGGGTGCTTGCCCGCGTGGTGGGGCTTTTTTCCGGCCGTGGTTACAACATCGAAAGCCTGACCGTGGCCGAAATCGATCCGGCCCTGCATACCTCGCGCATTACGGTGGTGACTTCGGGCACGCCCGAGGTGCTGGAACAGATCCGCGCCCAGATCGCCCGCATTGTCCCGGTGCACCGGGTGATTGACTGGACGCTGGATAAGCCCGGTGTCGAGCGCGAAATGGCGCTGATCAAGGTGGCCGGCACTGGCGAGAAGCGGGTGGAGGCGTTGCGCATTGCCGATTCCTTCCGCGCCCGCCCGGTTGATACCACCCACACCAGTTTCGTGTTCGAGATCACCGGTTCGCCGAACAAGCTGGACAGCTTTGTTGATCTGATGCGGCCGCTGGGGCTGGTCGAGGTTTCCCGCACCGGGGTTGCCGCCATCTCGCGCGGACCGGATGCGATGTAAATCTACGAACGTGTTTGGGTAATGGCGCGAGCGAAGGCGTGGCCCTTCGCCATGGTGTGGCAATAAACATCTCGCGAATTGCTGCCTGCCGGAATAAAGTTGCTGCCGACGCCGTGACGGCAACAGAATGTGTATTGAACAAGGAGATATCATGCGTGTTTATTATGATCGGGATGCCGATCTGAACCTGATCAAGAACAAGAAGGTCGCCGTCATCGGCTTTGGCAGCCAGGGCCATGCCCATGCCATGAACATGCGCGATTCCGGGGTTAAGGAAGTGGTCATCGCGGCCCGTCCCGGTAAGTCGGCCAAGAAGGCGGAAGCCGCGGGCTTCAAGGTTCTGTCGGTGGCCGATGCGGCCAAGTGGGCCGATGTGATGATGATGGTCACGCCGGACGAATTGCAGGCCGACATCTATAAGGACGAACTGGCCCCCAATATGAAGCAGGGTGCGGCGCTGTTCTTTGCCCACGGCTTCAATATTCATTTCAATCTGATTGTGCCGCGCGCTGATCTCGACATTCTGATGGTCGCGCCCAAGGGCCCCGGCCACACCGTGCGTGGCGAATTCGTCAAGGGTGGCGGCGTGCCGTGCCTGATCGCTGTGGCGCAGGATGCCTCGGGCAATGCCAAGGAACTTGGGTTGGCCTATGCGTCGGCCATCGGCGGCGGTCGTTCGGGCGTGATCGAAACCTCGTTCCGCGAAGAAACCGAAACCGATTTGTTCGGCGAGCAGAATGTGCTGTGCGGCGGCGTTGCCGACCTGATCCGTGCCGGTTTTGAAACCCTGGTCGAAGCCGGTTATGCGCCGGAAATGGCCTATTTCGAATGCCAGCATGAACTGAAGCTGATCGTCGATCTGATCTATGAAGGCGGCATCAGCAACATGAACTATTCGATCTCGAACACCGCGGAATATGGTGAATATGTTTCCGGCCCGCGTATCGTGACCGAAGACACCAAGAAGGCGATGAAGGCGGTGTTGACCGACATTCAGTCCGGCAAGTTTGCCCGCGACTGGGTGCTGGAATGCAAGGCCGGTCAGCCGTCCTTCAAGGCGATGCGCGCCCGCGCCCAGAACCATCAGATCGAGCAGGTTGGTAAGAAGCTGCGCGATATGATGCCCTGGATCGCCAAGAACAAGCTGGTCGATCAGGATAAGAACTGATTTTCCGGCTACGGAAGAAAATCGGCGGGTGGACCAGTTCCGCCCGCCTTTTTCTTGCCTTGTTTGATCGCTTGACTTAAAAGCCCGCTGCCCTGATAAGGGTGTCTGCCTGCTGATCGCGAGGTTGCACGACGCGCCGTTTGGCGATAGTCATCGCAGCAGGCCTGTTTAACCCATCCGTTTATTCCATCCGTGCAAGGGAAACGGCAACACGCTGGTTCCCGTGCGTCTTGAACGCGCGCGTCTTACGGCGTTTAAGGATATTTGTGACTGATACGACTTTTAACGATTTCGGGCTTGGCGAGCCGATCCTGCGTGCATTGGTTAAGGCTGGCTATGAAACGCCGACGCCGATCCAGGCCAGCGCGATTCCGGCGCTGATCCAGGGTCGTGATTTGCTGGGCCTGGCCCAGACCGGTTCGGGCAAGACCGCCGCTTTCTGTTTGCCGCTGATGCAGCGCCTGTGTGCCGCCCATGATGCCCGGACCCCGAAATCGGTCCGTGCGCTGATTTTGGCGCCGACGCGCGAGCTCGCCATCCAGATTGACGATTGCATTCGTACCTATGGTCAGTTCCTTCATCTGCGCCACACGGTGGTTGTTGGTGGGGTGGGGCAGAACCCGCAGATTCAGGCCCTGTCAAAGGGGATCGACATTCTGGTCGCCACGCCGGGCCGCCTGCTTGACCATATGGCACAGGGCAATGTCCGCCTTGATC
>JBAVPS010000212.1:0-2630 GCA_049693315.1 Rhizomicrobium sp.
GCAGTATCCGCTTTGGCGTTTTTAACCGCCTTAGCACCCCAGTCCGCCCGCTTACCCAACGCGTCGAGTGTATTTTCGGAAAGACCCAAAAGCGCCTTGGAACCGCCCTTGTTGTAGGCGGCATAAAGCGGTGCCAGATATTTGGCATCATGGCTCCAGCGCCATGCCGCCCACAGCAGCATATACGCCGGGGCATTATCCGGCAGCGTGGCACGCGCCGCATCGGTGCGCCAGTTGATTTCATCCGGCCACGACCAGCGACCCTTATCATCCTTTTTCCCATGCGCCAAAAGGCTGTCCATCAAACCAAAGATGTATCGTTTAGCCGTAGGATCATTGTTGAAATCGCTCATCAACAAGCCGGGATGCAGCACAAGATAGGAATAGTATTTGCTCCATTCCCACGGCCCTTCACGATAGGAATCCGTACCGCTGAACCAGTTGCTGTTGATGTGCAGATGGCCAGCCGGATTGACCGACATGATGTGGTCATAGGCGGCCACAGTCGTCATCAGCCGCTCGACCACCTTGGGGTCGCCATAGTTGAGATACATCGCCTCGCTGTTGGAATTGATGCCATCTTCATAGGAATGCAGCTCGTCCAGCATCAGGGTGGACAGACCATTGGTGAACATGCCGTTTTTATAAACCGCATCGGCCACCCGCATCTGCGAGACACGCAGCTTTTCCGGATCAACCCCCATCAGGGCCAGACCGGGCCATTGCTCGACCAGATCGGTGTCATCTGACAGGCCACCACCGAAATCGCCGAAATCAGCCTGACGGTTATCGACCCACCAGTTGACGAAGCGGCGCACCCCTTTAAGGTCTTCCAGCTGTCGAAATGCCCACAGCGGAACACCATTTGGGGGAACAGGCTGCACAAAGGCCGGGTGGCCCTGACTGCCATACATAATGTCCTGCCAGTATTCACGGGCGATCTTATTTTCAGGATCGACCCGGAGCAGATCGGTCATGTCGGCATCCAGCCGCAGATACAGCTTTTCCCGCTTGGATTCGGTGTGCTCCTCGACCAGAAAACCCCAGTTATCACGCACTTGCTGCAGGCGATCGGCGACATGCTCTTTGAGCGCTTCCTTGCGATCTTTATACACCAGCCGGATGCGCGCCCCATCCAGCAGAGCCCCGTTGAACCCCGCCGCACCCGAGGCAATCGTCAGATATAAGCTTTGATTGGGCAGCACGCGGTCGCGTGTATCAAGCCACAACGTGCGGGCCTGACCGGGGTGCACCGCCACGGTGACATCCAGCATATTGCGGGCAGGCCAGACCGGGTCTTTGATCTGAATATTGAGCGGGATCAGACCATCAGACCCGGCAGGCAGATCCAGCGCCGGCAGATCAATGGCAATGCCATCAAGGCCGTCGTGCATATTCTCCCAGCCATAATTCCACGAGCGATGGAGCTTCTGGTTGGCAGGCGATGCGCCGAATTCATGCGGCAGCAAAATATGAACGATGGGCATTGTTACGCCAGCGGGCCGCGCGGTTTCCCGCACCGGGGCACCATCAGGTACCGCCACCACCATGTCACGGGCATCGGGGCTGTAACGCCCGGCGATGAAGTCCTTCAGGGTATCAAGGTTGGGCGAATCCGCCGCCACATTGGCCCGCACGAAATAGCTCTGTTGCACCGTCCCCGCTGGCACCGCACCGGCCCCAATGTGATAGGCGGAGATTTCCTGTATCGGGGTTTCCTGCACATCATTGTCAAAGCGCAGCACACCACCCTTGCGGTCGGCAAACTGGTGCCATGTCCGCTCCTGCCCCTGCGTCCGGCTGGTCAGCATTTCCGGTGCGGCTTTTTCTGTGGCGGCATAGGTGAGCGTGCCATAGGCCGCACCCTGAATTTCCAGATGGTTCCACGCCTCGTCAGGCAGCGTCAGCGTCAGCGTCTTGCCGCCATCGACATAGACATTCCAGTCGGGCAGCGGGAAATAATCATCCCGCCCCGGCAGTTTCGAGCGGTTATAGACCCCCGGCCATGTCGTTTCGGCGATGCCGTCGGTCGCCTTGTACATGAATTCCTTGATGTCTTTGGCGTCGGCAAATTCCACCTTACGGATGGCAGTCACCGGGTCTTTCAGCTCGACCGGTTTATCGCCCGGCCGGTTCCAGCCATAGCGCCAGTCCCATTCGGCTTTGGTAGCCGGGTCGGACAGTTTCCCGGCCGGATAGGCTGCCACATCGGGCACATCGCCCCTGGACAGCGTGGTGATTTCCTTGTCGTTCAGCGCATGGTCATAGATGCGCAGCTCGTCATAATCGCTGCCGCGCATCCAGCTGTAACGGCTTTGTACCTGATGGGGCGAAACCGTACGTGCCGCCATGCCAAACTGATCAAGACCGGCATCCAGCACCGCCTTGGTCTTGTCTTCGGCGACCAGCTTGCCGTTGATATAAAGCCGGACACCGGTGTTTTCGTCCCAGCTGAACCCGATATGGGTCCATGCCTCGGGCGTCGGCAACGCATCAAGCTTAAACGACAGACGAATGCGGGCCAGATTGTTATCGGTGACAAAAGCATCGTAGCCGTGGCCGTTATAATCGATGCGCAGGAAGGTCATGTCCCAGCTGGTGTGATCGGCATAGCCGACGCGCAGCAGCAC
>JBAVPS010000213.1:0-2148 GCA_049693315.1 Rhizomicrobium sp.
GGTAACATCCCAGAACGGCTTTATGGCCGGTGCCCCCTCCACCATCATCTCGCCGGTGGCATCCAGACAGGTCGCCCCCGAATTGATCAGATGGATCACACCATTGGCCGCCGCCCCTTCCGGCTGCCAGCCACTGACCCGGGCAATCGCCTCCGGGCTCCAGAAGGTACGCACATCCGAAAATATCTGCGCCCGCTGGGTCAGCAGATAGTTGAACAGCATGCCGACGCCGTTAAGGCAATCATTCTCGGTCGCCAGCACGAAGGGTGCCCTGGGCCCGTTCCAGTCGAACGAGGTGTTGAGCATGGTTTCAAGGAAATCGCCGTTGGGCATGAAGTCGGTCCACTGCCGCTGGCCCTGAAAACCAGCCAGAATGGCGTGGTGACCATTAGATTCCTCGTGCAGGCCCATTTCGGCCAGTTTGGGGTTGCCCACCATCAGATCGCGGCCGATCATCGCCATCTGGACGGACTGTTCCCATTCGCGTTTCTTCAGCTCAGGACTGTGCTGTTTTTCCGGCGGATTGATATCGGCCCCTTCGGTGCAATGGGCTTCAACCCAATTGAATGCCTTACTGAACTCGTCATGATCGAAGATGCCAAGCTGCAGGCGGCGCTGAACCTCGCTCATATCAATGCATTCAGGGCGAATGCCGAGATATTTCTGAAAGAATGCCTGATCGACAATCGAACCGGCGATGCCCATCGACACCCCGCCGATGCTTAAATAGGCCTTGCCGCGCATATGCGCCACCGCCAGCGCCGCACGGGTAAAGCGCAGAATTTTTGCTTCGACATCGGCAGGAATGCTACGATCGGCCTGATCCTGCACATCGCGGCCATAGATGCCGAAAGCGGGTAAGCCTTTCTGGTTATGCGCCGCCAGCACCGCGGCAAGATACACCGCACCCGGACGTTCTGTACCGTTAAAGCCCCACACGGCTTTGGGAAGCTGGGGGGCGAGATCCATGGTTTCCGAACCATAGCACCAGCACGGTGTGACGGTGATTGTGGCCCCCACATTGAGGTGGGCGAATTTGTCGGCGCAGGCCGCAGCCTCGGCAAAGCCGCTGATGGTGCGATCGGCAATGACGCATTCCACCGCCTTGCCGTTGGGATGGCGCAGCGTTTTACCGATCAGTTCGGCCACCGCATTTGCCATGCCCATGGTCTGGGCTTCCAGCGTTTCGCGCACCCCGGCCCGCCCGTCGATAGTGGGCCGGATACCGATTTTGGGCAGATCACCGTCAAATACAGAGTTCATAAAATCCCTCCCAGGTTCTTATTCTAATTTATCGCCACCCCGTTCGGGCGGCACGACGGCATTGGCCGGATCGAAGACAATTTTCGCCAGTTCGTCCGGCTGTTTGCCGTAAGTTTTGAAGCGCTCCAGCACCACCGCCATGTCCGGACCAGACAGCGTGACGCCAAGGCCGAGCATCCGCGTCGCGATATAGGTGCGGGCGAGGTTTTCGACCTCTTCCAGCAGACAGAACGCCTTTTCGATGGTGGCACCCAGCACGATGACGCCGTGATTGCCGAGCAGGCAGGCATTGCGCGGCCCCAGGGCATCCAGCGCCATCTCGGACAGCTCCGGCGTGCCGAAGGGCGCATAGCCCGAGCATTTGATGACATCGCCGCCCGCCGCCGCGATCATGTAATGGATCGGCGGAATATCGAGATGGCAACAAGCCAGTATGGCGCAATGGGGCGCGTGGCTGTGCAGCACGACATTGGCATCGGGCCGCGCCTTTAAGATGGCGTAATGAAAACGCCATTCCGATGTCGGAATGTAATTGCCGTAATAGCGCGCCTGCCAGTCCATCTCGACGATATGTTCGGGCTCAAGCGCCTCATAGGCCATGCCGGAAGGTGTAACCAGAAAGCCATTGTCGATGCGTGCCGACAGATTGCCAGCCGAACCGACATTCAGCCCGGCCGCATTCATGCGCAGGCAGGTGGCGATCATTTCACGGCGTAAACACAATTGGTCCGTCATACGAGTTCCCAGTGATTGGTACAGATTTTATCGAAACGTGCGACTGCCGCGTCCAGTCCCGGCAAAGGGATCGGGTCGCAGCGGGTTGGGGCAAAGCTGTCGCGCACCAGACGGCGGGCAGTGGCGGCATCGGCCACCTCGCCCATCGAA
>JBAVPS010000214.1:0-1715 GCA_049693315.1 Rhizomicrobium sp.
CCTGGGCCCAGCCGGGGCCGGGATCATCCTTACCCGCCGGATGATAGCTGCCGAGCGCGGCTTTGCGCTGGTCCTGACTGACCCAATCTTTCGCCGCCGCCACCACCGGCCCACCACGGTGGTGGAACTGAGCCAGCGGCCCCGCCATGTCGATCCAGTTGAACAGAGTGACTTCCGGTGCCTTGGCCAGCAGCGTATCCTGCAGCTGCTCGATATAACGGTCGACATTTTTCAGACTGCCGGTATCGACCCAGCCGCCGCCATTTTCCCCCGGACGGATGGCGTTATAGTAGCGGATGATTTCGTAGCTTTCATAAGGCTGCAGATATTGATCCGTCAGCTGTGCTTCGCGGGTTTCGGTGCCGGTATAGATGCCGTCGAAAATCTGCGGCTCTTTTTCCAGATCATAGCCCAGCCCCTGAAAATGCTCATACCAGTTGGGATATTTGATCACCATTTTGACCGAGGGATTGACCGCATGGGCCGGGCCGACCACCAGATGGGCCGCTACATCGCGCATGGTATCCAGCCGGTACCGGGTCCAGCTGCGCGTGCCCTTGGCGGCAATGTCCGCATCGCTTTTTGAGGTGTAGAAGAAGAAATCGTCGAGGATCACTTCGCCAAAATGTTTGGCGGCCAGTTCTGAGGCCTTCTGACATTCGGCCCGGTCGGCAGCATCTTCATAATCAAAGGTGCCGAACTGCCCGCCCTTACCGCCCGCGGCCAGCGTGATGCCGCCCGCAACAGTAATACCCCTGGCCGCGAAATAGCTTTTGACCTTTTCGATCTCGGCATCGCTGGCGAACATGTGGTCGCGATAAACCTCGATATAGACCTTGTCGAATTTCAGCTGCTGCGCCACGCGGCCATATTGCGCATCAAACACCGCCTTGTCGGCCAGCATTTTGGTCGAGTTGACCACGACATAAATCGATGCCCGAAAATTCTGATAGGCTGCCGCATCTGCGGCTGAAAACAGCCCCAGCCCCACAGCCATGAGTGCAGCAAGAATCCCTCGCCCCATAACGCATCCCCCCCAAAATATTCGCCATACCGGCATATTGTTATGGGATGCACCATAAAGCTGCGGCGCCGGGGTGGATACACCCGACGCCGCCAAACCCAGCGCGCACGCCATCACAGATGCGCGATCCATTACGCAGTCAATTACCGAACCGTTATTGCGCAGCGACCCCGATACAGGAGCCCGCATCACTCATGGCATCAAGCCGTGCCGAATAGAGACTGACGCTGAGCTTGCCATCCGTCACCATTTCCAGCGGCACCGAGATCGCCCCCATATTGGCCCCCGCCTTAGCCAGACAGCTTAAACGGACCTGCAGATTGACCCAGCCTTTGGCCTTAGCCCTGGCCAGCGCCGCGGTCAGATCGACATGACCCAGCTTGGCCGCAGCGCCCATACCGAACAGCACTTTGCCGGTCGGGGCGGCATCCACCCGTAACGACAGGCTGATCGCCATATTTTCTTTGAGCTGATGGCTGAAATTGGCATCATTGCCCGACAGCACCAGACTGGCCTTGCCCCGCCCGTTCCAGGCCGCCTTCAGCGTATCTTCCTGCTTGAAGCGATCGGCCCGGGAAAGTGCCAGTGCCCCGCCGGGGGCGCTTACGATCGGGCGATCCACCGCCACCTTAGCGCCTTTTGCACCGTAGGCGGAGAAAGCCCAGCTGGTGGCCGCATGACCATCTTCGAC
>JBAVPS010000215.1:0-2131 GCA_049693315.1 Rhizomicrobium sp.
GGACAGGATAGGTTTTCACCGCCTCGCCGCGTTTTTGCAAAGACAGCTGATCAAAAGGGTGACGCACACAAAACGTAACCTGATGACCAGCCTCGATCAGGGCTGCGCCAACCACGCAACCAACGGCACCGGCACCGACAATGGCGATCTCGGCCATGATGACCCAGCCCCTTCCTTTCGGATTTCCGGGGGTAGTCTAGCCGAATTCTTCTTTTACGGGAAGCGCTTGACCGATTTACGAAAGGATGCCGCCAATTCAATATGGTTTGACCACAGGAACTGGTCCACCGCGATCAGACCGGTCAACCGATAGCCGCCCGCGATCAGAATGGCTGCATCGCGGGCAAAACTCGCCGCATCGCAGGAAACATAGGCCAGATAGCGCACCGACGACGTGGCCAGAACCCTGGCCTGGGCCTCGGCCCCACCCCGTGGCGGATCGAGACAAACGCCGTCATAGGCTTTAAGCTCGCGCTCGGTCACCGGTTGCTTGAACAGATTGCGCTTTTCCACCGTAACCGGCTTGAAACCGGGCTGACGTGCCGCCGCCGCCAGAGCGGCCAGATGGTCGCCCTCCAGCTCGACAGCATGCACCGGGACTTTTTGCGCCAGCGGCAGGCTGAAAGTCCCACAACCGGCAAACAGGTCGGCGACTTTTTTGGTCTTGACCAGTGCGGTCAGGACAAATTTCTGCAAAGCCTGCTCGCCGGGCAGAGTGGGCTGCAAAAAGGCTTCCGGCGGCAGGGTTACTGCCGCAAGCCCCAGTCGCACCGTTGGGGGAACCAGAGAAATCTGCGCCACACCATCGCGGCTGAGACGGGCAATTTTCAGCTTCTGTGCCCAGCGGGCCAGCAGCGCCAGCGTCTCTGTATCATTTTTACGCACCCAGTGCAGCGAGACATCCATACCGCCATCCAGCTGGGTCAGCTTCAGTTCGGCGCTTTCACCGTTGTGCAGCAGCTCGTCCAGCATCGCACGCAAACCGCCGATAAATTCGACCAGTGCCGGGGTTAAAACCCGGCATTCCGTCATATCGACAATGTCGTGACTGCGGGCGGCATGAAAACCGATCTTCGTGCCGGTTGGCGTACGCAGCGCCTTGACCGTGGCACGACGCCGACTTTGCGGCGGCACGATCACCAGATCTTCCACGTCAGCCGACACGCCGGAACCGGCGAGCGCCGCCGTCACGGTCTCAAGCTTCAGTGCACGATACTCGGTCTGCGACTTATCCTGAAAGGCGCAGCCGCCACACACGCCAAAATGGCGGCAAAGGCTCACGCTTTGACCGCCGCGACGAGGAATTCGGTATTGCCGCCACCGCCCTTGATCGGGCTTTCCATGGTGCCCAGCACCTTCCAACCCGGCTGCGACGACAACCAGGCCGACGTATCATGCACGGTATCTTCCTGCGCCTGTTCGTCGGTGACGATGCCGTTCTTACCAATCAGCTCACGACCAACCTCGAACTGCGGTTTGATCAGGGCGACCAGAAAGCAACCCGACTGGGCAAAATGCAGCGCCGGTGCCAGCACCAGCTTGAGACCGATAAAGCTGACATCGGCAACAATGCCGTCCAGCGGGCTGGTGACCTGCTCGGCCGTCAAAAAGCGGGCATTAACGCCCTCCAGTTTGACCACGCGCGAATCATGGGCCAGCTTTTCACGCAGCTGACCATGGCCGACATCGACCGCGAAAACCTTCTCGGCCCCGCGTTCCAGGAGCACCTCGGTGAAACCACCGGTTGATGCACCAATATCAATGCAGACCCGCCCCTGGGGCGAAATCGAGAAATAATCGAGCGCACCGAGCAACTTCAGCGCGCCACGCGACACATAAGGGTGGGCCCGTTCATAGCTCACGGCGGTACCCGGTTTGATAGTTTGAGATGCTTTTTGCACAGTGTTTCCGTCGATAGAGACCTTCCCGGCATGAATCGCTGCTTGCGCCTCAGCTCGGGTCGAAGCGTAACCATTCTGTACCAGATAAACGTCGGCACGTAAGCCCGTCATGCAATCTGACTGATTGATGCGGCTTCATCTTCCCGCCCCAGCGCACTTAACACCGCCGCGGCGATGCCATTGGCATCAAGCCCCGCGTCGGCATACATGCGGGCCTGAGTATCCTGGCA
>JBAVPS010000216.1:0-9531 GCA_049693315.1 Rhizomicrobium sp.
CAGCGCCCACCGTCATGATGTGACGCGGATCGACAAAGTTGGCGATCCGGCCAACCAGTATCATCGAGGCGATAACACCGAACCCACGCGGCCCCATCAGCAGACCGGCCCCCAGCACAGGATGGCCCGCCATGCTCTGCAGGAACGGCGGCATCAAGGCGATACCCGCCAGCAGTACGGCACTGACGACAAAATTCAGCGTCAGAGACGTGACGAAATTGCGGTCGAGAAACAGTTTACGCTGCACGAAGGGATTCTTCGCCGTCAGCATATGCACCGCGAACAGATAGAAGCCGAGCGCGCCCAGCACGGTCTCGGCGATAATCTCGCCTGACGAGAACCAGTCCTGATCGGTGCCACGGTCGAGCATGAGCTGCAATCCGCCAACACCCAGTGTCAGCACGGCAAAGCCCAGCCAGTCGAACGCCAGCCCGTCATTCTTGCGATTGTCGTGGAAGAAATACAAAAGCCCCACCGTGGCCATAATGCCAACCGGCACGTTGACATAGAAGCACCAGCGCCAATTGTAATACTCGGTCAGGAAGCCACCCAGCGTAGGGCCAAGGATTGGCCCCAGCATGATACCCATGCCCCAGATTGCCATCGCCTTGCCGCGTTTTTCGATCGGATAAAGATCGAGCATGATCGATTGCGACAATGGCCCCAGCGCCGCACCAAAGGTGCCCTGCAGCATACGGAAAGCCACCATCTCGCCCAGACTGGTCGCCATGCCGCACAGGGCGGACGCAATGGTGAACCCCGCCACGGCGAAGATCATGACTTTCTTCTTACCGAAGCGCGTTGCCATCCAGCCCGCCGGGGCGGTCATGATAGCGGCGGCAACGATGTAACTGGTCAGTACCCAGGTAATCTGGTCACGCGAACAGGACAGACCACCTTGCATATACGGCAAGGATACATTGGCGATGGTGCTGTCCAGCGTCTGCATCAATACCGCCGCCATCGAGCAGGCCACGACCATGGCCAGCTCGACTTTACTATATGCGGAGTGTGAAAAAGACTCTGACGGAGGGTTCATGTTGGTGCCGGTCAATCGCCGTAGATCATCCGCCACCAGCGACGGTGGCCGGTGTCGATGCTGACCAGAACGCTCATCCCGGCGCGCAGTGGCGGATCACCCGGACGGGTGTTGATCTTGATACGAACCGGAATGCGCTGCACCACCTTCACCCAGTTGGCCGAAGAGTTTTCCGCTGGCAGAACCGAGAAGGCGCTGTCGCTGGCGCGGCTGATGGCTTCAACGGTACCGTGCCAGACATGGCCCGGATAGGTATCCACCGTGAATTCAACATCATTGCCCTCGTGCACATAGGTCAGGTCCGTTTCCTTCATATCGGCCGAGACCCACAAATCCGTCGAAGAAACCATGCCGACAGAGCTGGTTGTGGTGAAGGAGGACAGCGAGGAAACCACCAGCGTACCGGGCTGCAGCGAGTCGACCTCGCCCACCACGCCATCAAACGGCGCGCGCACCACGGTATGCGACAACTGACGCTTGGCTTCGGCCAGCGTTGCCTTGGCCTGCGTATAGGCCGGGTATTTCTCCAGCGGCAGGTTGGGATTACCCTTCAGCTTAGCCAGATTGGTCTGGGCCGCCTGTTGCTGGGTGACCAGGGTTGCCTGTGCACCGCGCAAGGACTGGCGCGCATCATCCATCTGCTGGGCCGAGATCGCATTACTTTTCGCCAGCGCCAGATAGCGCTTATAGGTAATCTCGTTCAGCCTGACGGTGGCCTGCTGTGCATTGATCGAACCGACCTCGCTCTGATAGGTCGCCTTCAGCGCATTGAGGTCGAGGGCCGTCTGATCCACCGCGGCCTGATCATTATCAACGGCAATCTCAAAGGCCTGCGGATCAAGGGTGAACAGAATATCGCCCTTGTGCACGAACTGGCCCTGACGGACATCCACCGTTTTGACAATGCCCGACACATCCGTCGTCACCATCAGCTTGGCGGCGCGGATATAGGCGTTATCGGTGCCCGAATAGCGCCCGCCGGAAAGCCAGAACGCGGCGGAAACCACCGCCACAACGATGACACCACCGATCATACCGATACGCTGCAGACGGGACTTGTCCTGCAGCAGATCCCGCAGGCGGTCACCCAGCCCGGCGCGCGGCGGCGCAACTTTGCTGTAATAGGTTTCATCACGGCGATTAGGCGGAACACTCATACGTCTTTTTCCTTAGGTTCAGCAGACGGGACCGAGGCCAGCATTCCCTGGCAACGCGTTGTTCCGGCTGGTGAAAGCTTGTTCTTCATGTGCTTGAGGGCCTCGACAGCCCCCTGGCGCAGGGCCGGGTCCATATCGCCGATTAATTCCTGCTGCGACAACTCGCGGATTTCCTTGATCCGTTCGAGCACCGGCTCTGCCTCGGGCATCAGATGCAATCGCTTAACCCGCCGGTCGGACGGATCCGGACAGCGTTTGACCAGACCATTAGCCTCCAGCCGGTCGACCAGACGGGCCACGGTAATAGGCTCAATTTCACACAGAGCCGCCATTTCGTTCTGGGTCATACCCGGCTTGTAGTGCAGCTTGATCAGGATAATGCACTGCGCCCGTGTCATACCCCACTCACGCGCCTTCTGATCGAACTTCGTTCGCATCAGATGGGCGACGTCGTGCACCAGATAAAAGAGGTCGTTTTCCGGTTTCTGAAACATGGAAGCCTTATGTGCGTTAAGATAAGGTAGGTTATCATAACGTTGCTTATTATAACTCGCCATATGAAATGGCAGAATTTGGGATGCATTATGGCTTTTATGCGACTTTTCTAACCATACGCTGCAAAAGCAACTACGGCCCGCATCTGTTGGATGCAGGCCGCAGATCAAAAAAGTACGAAATTACAAGCGATTACAGACCGTTAGAATCGATCTGCTTCCAGATCTGATGCACCCGCGCCTTAGCGGCAGCGGGCAGCGGCACATAGTCGAGTTTCTCGGCTGCACCATCACCATGGCTGAAGGCCCAGTCGAAAAAGGCCAGCACCGAGGCAGCGTCCGCCTTATCGGTCGGCTTTTTGCGCATCAGCACATAGGTTGGTGCGGTAATCGGCCAGGCCCCGTCCGCCGCGCTATCGAGCATATCGACGGCCTCGTCCGGCCGGGCACCGGCCGCATCCCAGTCTACCCCGCTGGCGGCGGCTTTGAAGCTGGCGGCGCCGGGCGTCACGATCTTGCCCGCCTTGTTACGCAAACGGACATAGCCGAGCTGGTTCTGCCGGGCATAGGTATATTCGACAAAACCGATCGCCCCTTCGGCATGCATCACATGGTTGGCAAGCCCTTCGGTGCCTTTGGCCCCAATAACCTCGGCGGGCCAGTTGACGCCAATGCCAACACCGATCGTCTTGCCCCAATCGGCCACAAAACGGGCCAGATAGGTGGTGAAAGTATAGGTCGTGCCGGATTTGTCGGACCGGGTAACAATGGCGATCGCCCGGTTTGGCAAGGTCAGTCCCGGATTAAGCGCTTTGATCGCCGGATCATTCCAGTGGCGAATGCCCCCGCGGAAAATGTCGGCCAGCACCGGCCCGCTTAAGATCAACTGCCCCGGCGCCACACCTTTCAGATGCACAATGGGGACCACCCCGCCGATAATGGTGGGAAACTGCACCAGACCCACTTTATCGCGCTCTGCTGCCAGCATTGGCACATCGGACGCGCCAAAGGTCACAGTCCCGGCCTCGATCTGGGCGATACCGCCACCCGAACCAATCGACTGATAGTTCACGCGCTGCCCGCTGGCCTTGTTATAGCCATCCGCCCAGGCCGCATAGACCGGATAGGGAAAGGTCGCGCCAACGCCGAAACCCGCCCCCGCAGCCGACGCCGCCCCGCACAGTCCGAAAAGCGCCGCTATCGCGACGAAAACATAGCCGATCCGCATTGCCGTAAAGCCTCCCAGGGCTAGCCGAAGCATCATCATAAAGAGTGGCGCAACCACGGGTAAAGCCGCTTAGCGCTATGCCCCCGCAGCATTTTACTGCCGCAAGAGAAAAAGGGGCGGCAACACGCCGCCCCAGTTCACGAAAAAATGCCAGATACACAAAGGAACATGAAGAACGCACTTACTTGACGCTGATTTCTTTCCAGCTGGCTTCAATTTCCTTCACGGCACCTTCAGGCAGCGGCACATAATCGAGCTTCAGCGCCGCATCGTCGCCCTTTTCAAAGGCCCACTTGAAGAACTTCAGCACATTGCCGGTGGCAACCGGATCAGACGGCTGCTTATAGACCAGAATGTAGGTGGTCGCGGTGATCGGCCAGCTGGTTTCGCCGGGTTGATCGACCAGAATGATGTAGAAGCCTTCCTTGGAAGCAGCAGCCCAGTTGGCATTGGCGGCGGCGGCCTTGAAGGTGCTCGCATCCGGCACAACCACTTTGCCCGACTTGTTGACCATGCGGGTGTATTTCAGATGGTTCTGCTTGGCATAGGCATATTCGACATAGCCGATCGAACCGGCGCGCTGGGCCACGTTACCGGCAACACCTTCGTTGCCCTTGGCGCCAACGCCCGTGGGCCAATCCACCGAAGTGGCCGCACCGACATCCTTGCGCCAGCCTTCGCTGACACGCGACAGATAGGTCGAGAAGATGAAGGTCGTGCCCGACCCGTCAGAGCGGTGCACCACCGAAATCGCAGTCGCCGGCAGATTGACCGAGGGGTTCAGCTTCTTGATTTCCGGGGCATTCCACTGGGTGACTTTACCCTGGAAAATGTCGGCCAGCACCTTGCCGTCCAGCACCAGCTGGCCGGGGGCAACACCCGGCACGTTGACCACCGGCACCACGCCGCCGATCACGGTCGGGAACTGGGCCAGACCAAACTTGGCCAGCTCGGGGGCTTTGAGCGGCGCGTCTGTCGCACCGAAGGCCACCGTACGGGCTTTAATCTGGGCAATACCGCCGCCCGAACCGATCGACTGATAGTTCAGACCAACGCCGCTGGCCGCCTTATAGGACCCAGCCCATTTGGCATAGATCGGATAGGGGAACGAGGCACCGGCGCCGGAAATGTCGGCCGCCAGGGCGCTGGTGGCGATGGCCGCCACCGAAGCAATCCCGACAACGGCCGAGAGGAGGGTTTTCATATTTACGTTCATCATTTTACCTCTTTTCAAGAGTGAGAACCGTCAAGGATCGGCTTAGTTGGAGAACTGCAGGCGCACGCCGAAGACATTCATGTCCTGGCCGATCTGAGTGAAGTTGTTGTAGGCCTTCTGCTTGTCGATGCTGACAACTTCGTCATAGAGACCAAGGCGAACAACATTGTTGAGATACCAGTTGATGCCAACCGTGAAGATCTTCTGCTCGCCGCCACGGATGCCCTTGGAGATATCCGGGTTCCAGTTGAGGTCGGTATTGCTGTAACGGGCAACCAGTTCCCAGGCACCCCAGGAATCGCCGCTCCACGAGAACGGGTTGGCGACTTTCGGGCCAGCCCAGCCGCCGATTTCGTTGTTGGTGGCATTGACGTTGTAGAGCTTGGTTTCGCCGGTCAGAATCCACGACCATTCGGCATACCAGCCCGAGAAGTTCGGATGGCCGCCGCCCGTCGCCGAAGTGCGATCGACTTCAAACTTGGTATATTCACCGGCGATGTAGAAGTTTTCCCAGTTGGCGCTGCCATCGAAGGAATACATCGTCGAATGACGCGCCGCGATCGAGCCGGTGGTGATCAGCGCGGTGTTATCGACGCGGATTTCCGGGGTATCCTTCAGGGTGAAGACGGCGCTGTTGGTGGCGCTGCTGCCCTTCCAGGTATTGGCAGAAGCGGCCGTGAAGCCGACGACCGCATTGGAAATGCCATCGCTCCAGAAGCGATACGACAGACGACCGAGGAACTGGGTCGGCTCGTCACCCTTGTTGCCATGGCCCGAAGTCGAACCAACCGTGCTGCCGGTAAACGCACCGGTGAGCACGAAGTTATCGCCCGGCAGCAGCAGGTTTTCATACTGATAGGCCAGTTCGACACCGCGACGACCATCGGCACCGCCATAGGTGCTGGTGGCAATGGCATCGATCGAGGGCCGTTCCATGAACATCAGCTGGCCCGAAGATGTGGTGCCTTCCAGCGTCATCGCCGGCTCAATTACGCCAACATTGATGCGCACATGCGGAATGCCGGTATAGGCAATGCGGGCGATGCTGAGGGCGGTGGCTTCGCTCTGCGAACCGCCGCCATTATAGCGCAGTTCGTACCAGAAATCGTCAAAGGCCTTACCTTCGACACCGAAGAAGGCGCGGCGGACCACCGAACCCGAACCCAGATCCTTGTATTCTGCGGTATTGGAGGCTTTGGTCGGCGAATCCTGCATGAAGTTCGCCAGATCGTCCTGGAAACGGACACGGATCGCCATGGTAAAGCGGCCGTCCCCACTGGAGATGGTCGGACGGGCGTTGGCAAAGCTTACCGTGGTGTCGTTGAAATTCTGTTCCAGCGCAGACAGGCGCGAATGCTCGGACTGCGCCTTGGCTTCCTGGGTCTGCAACTGGTCTTCGAGAGCCTGAACGCGTGCCGCCAGATCGGCGTTGGTCGGCCCCTGCTGGACAGCGGGTGCCGCCGTCGCGGTTTCGGTCGCGGCAGGCGTCGCGTCAGCCTTCTTCACAGTCGCTTTTTTGGCAGCAAAACCGGCTTGACCCATCGCAACAAGTGCGACCACGGCAACACCGGCCATTAAAACGGACTTCCCCTTCATATGACCCTCTCGAAAAAAGTTATGGACCCCGCCTGGGCAAATACCGACAAATGAAACAGAACAGCACACTGGCGGCGGCATTCCTTGTGTGGGGGCAGCAATGACAAGGGGCGGTAACACCAAAGCGACAGTTTGATGAAACTAATGTGTCAGCCCGCCACAGAGCTGTTTTTCTATGTGTAAAGATTTGTTTAAGGCGTGCACGGCATGATGGGGTGGGCAGCAGTAAGCAGCCCGTGCGTGGAGCAGAATGTAATGGCCGAACCGGTAATCGTCATCAAACGCGTGGTTAAGGGCGGACACGGGCACCATGGCGGTGCCTGGAAAGTGGCCTACGCCGACTTTGTTACCGCCATGATGGCGTTTTTCCTGCTGATGTGGCTGATCAATCAGACATCCCCGGACCAGAAAAAGGGCATTGCCGACTATTTTGCGCCACAGAATGTCGCCCAGACAGTGGGCGGATCGGGCGGCGTGCTGGGCGGGCGAATCATGGGCGAATCCGATTCGCGGGCAGGCGGCACGGCCTCCAACATGCAGAAGAACAGTCCGAAATCACCGAATAACAACGCGCAAACGGCGCAGAATGGCTCGGTCAGTGGCGGTATTGCCTCCTCGCAGGGGGCGCAGACCAACGCCCAGGGCAACGCCAACAGCGATACCAATTCCTCTTCGACCCAGGATGGCGATTTCGCCCACGCGGCCGAGGCCATCCGTCAGGCCATCCACGACAACCCCGATATTGCCCAGCTGTCCAAGCAGGTGCTGCTTGATCAGACCCCGGAAGGCATGCGCATCCAGCTGGTCGATCAGGATGGCCGCCCGATGTTCCAGACCGGCAGTTCGGCCCCCATGCCCTACACACGCAAGCTGCTGATCGCCATCGCCAAGATCGTTAACGGCCTACCCAACCGGATTTCGATCAGCGGTCATACCCAGGCGGCGGCCTATGACGGCCCCGGCAACAAGACCAATTGGGAATTATCGGCGGAGCGGGCCAATGCGGGTCGTCAGGTACTGGCCGCATCCGGACTGTCGCAGGATCGCATCTATGAGGTGTCGGGCAAAGCCGGTTCGGAACCGCTGCTGCCGGAAGATCCCAATGCCTCGGCCAATCGCCGCCTCAGTATTCTGCTGATGCGCGAAGCCCCCCCTGTTCCGGTGGGCCGCCGGCTATAGTTTTTCTGACCGGCCCACTGGCCAGCTCAGGCGTTTGGTTGTCGAATGTAGCAGACCACGCTTTGTGGTCTGCACGTTATGGAAGACTATTCGGGTAAAACCGTGACCGATCAGCGCCAAACCTGCGTTCCGCAATTTTATCTGACCCCGGTAGGCTCCTGTCCCTATTTGCCCGGGCGTCAGGAGCGCAAGATCTTCGCCCGGCTTGACGGCCCACTGGCGCAGGGGCTGAACAATGCGCTGACCCAATCGGGTTTCCGCCGTAGTCAGACCATTGCCTATAAGCCATCCTGCGAAGGCTGCCACGCCTGCGTTTCGGTGCGCATTCTGGTCAACGACTTTGTCTTTTCGCCCAACCAGCGCCGGGTGCTGCGCCGGGGGCGTGATCTGGTCAGCCGGGAAACCTATCCCAAGGCGACGCGCGAGCAATACGCCCTGCTGCGCACCTATCTTGACACCCGTCATGCCGATGGCGGCATGAACGATATGAGCCTGTTCGAATACGCCGCGATGGTCGAAGAAACGCCCGTCAGAACCCGTATTTTTGAATACCGCCTGATGGAAGGTATCGGCGGCCCCGCTGGCGACACCCAGGAAAGTCCGCTGATTGCCACAGCACTGACCGATGTTTTAAACGATGGCCTGTCGATGGTGTACAGCTTCTTCCACCCCGGGCTGACCCGGCGCAGTCTGGGCAGCTTTATGATTCTGGATCATATCCGGCGGGCGCAAAGCCTCGGCCTGCCTTATGTCTATCTCGGCTACTGGGTCCAGGAATGCGCAAAGATGCGCTATAAAGCGCGCTTCACGCCCCTGGAGACCTTAACAGCGGAAGGCTGGCAGCGGCACGATACTCCGCCTACGGCAGATCAGAAGGGTGACGCGAGCTCATAACTGGCGAACAGCAGCGTGCTGACGCTTTTGGCCGCACCAAAAGGCAGTACCAGATCAACATGATCCGCACGCATATCACCAAGGGCTATATAGGGGCGCATCACCACCGGCGCACCGGATGCGACACAACGCGTCAGGGCATCTTGCAGAAGCGTGAAGATGTCGCTAGCCAGCGTATCTATATAACTGTTAGTGGCTTCCCGCCCCAGGCGGCGGATCAGGCTAAGACCGCAATAGTCAATGCGAAACCGGCCAGAAGGAATACGTTCAATCCATGCAACATTATTCTGCCACGGCTCAAGCATATCAACGCCAAAACCACCTGCGGGCAGCTTCGCACCATGGTCGCATTTATCCGTCCACCACGCTTGCAGTGCTGTCAGTTCTGGCGGCAATGCCGGCCATGTAGCAGCGCCTTCTAGCAACATCCCACGGTACCTCCCGGCCCCCTATGTACTATATAGTAAACACACTGTCATATATATTGCGTTGTTACAAAAGACACAAATCGACTTGTCTTCAGCCATGGATATCTTAAGACAAGTCGGGGAAAACTTACGGCGCCTGCGCAGGCTGCACGACCTTTCGCAAGAAGCCGTGGCGCTTGAGGCCGAAGTTGCGCGCAGCTATATGAGCGCGCTGGAACGCGGAAAACGCAATCCAACCCTGCAGCTGCTGGAGCGGTTAGCCTGGGCACTGGATACGACGGTGATCGACCTGATCTCTCC
>JBAVPS010000217.1:0-9517 GCA_049693315.1 Rhizomicrobium sp.
GCACGCTGGTACTGTCTGGTCTGTTGGAATGGCAGGAGAAGTTGGTGCTCAGCTACTATCTGCCTTACGGACTGAAGCTTGTCGCCACCCGACGCGAGCATCATTGGTCGGCGTTGACACTGGAACGACCCCATGCGCCGCAACCTGATCCTGTCATGAAGGCTTAGAAACCATGAACAGCTATACCCCGTTGCAAAGCTTCGAAGAGGTCAGCGATTCTTCCGAAGTCGCCCCCCATCTGGCTCTTTTGCGGGCCGAGCTTGCAATACGCGGACTGGACGGCTTTCTGATCCCCCGCGCCGACGAGCATCAGGGCGAATATGTTCCTGCCGCCGCACGCCGTCTGGCGTGGCTGACCGCCTTTACCGGGTCGGCAGGCATGGCGGTGGTGCTGAAGGACCGCGCAGCCGCCTTTGTTGACGGGCGTTACACCCTGCAACTGAAAGCCCAGACCGACGGCACGCAGTTTGAACAACATGATCTGTTGCCTGACGGACCGGCGCAGTGGATCGCCAGCCATGGTCAGAATGCCCGCATCGGCTTTGATCCCTGGCTGCACACCCCCAACGCCATCACGGCGTTACGTAAGGCGGCGGCCCGCGCCGGTGCTGAACTGATCGCCTGTGACACCAATCCGATTGATGCGGTGTGGGCCGACCGACCCGAGCCGCCGACCGCACCGGCCCAGCTGCACGAATTTGCCCTGTCGGGCGAGGAATCTGCCGATAAACGCCACCGCCTTGGCGCGGCACTGAAAACGCTTGGCATCGATGCGGCGGTACTGACCGCGCCGGATTCGATCTGCTGGCTGTTCAATGTGCGCGGCGGCGATGTGCCCTACACCCCGTTTGTGCTGTCCTTCGCCATTTTGCACGCCGATGGCAGCGCCGACTGGTTTGTCGATCCGCGAAAGCTGTCCGATGCCGTGCGTGCTGCACTGGGTGCCACGGTCCGGATTCATGCGCCGGATCGCTTTGTGCCGTCACTGGCGGATTTCGGCGGCAAGATGGTGCTGGCCGATCCGGCCAGCGCCGCAGCGATCATCTTCGCCCGGCTGGAGGAGGCTGGTGCCACGCTGGTGATGGGGGCAGATCCCTGCCAGTTACCCAAGGCCTGCAAAAACGCTATCGAGCTGGAAGGCATGCGCAAAGCCCACCGGCGCGACGGTGCCGCGATGGCCAATTTCTTTGCCTGGTTTGCCCGCGAAGCTGCTAAAGGCGAGCTGACCGAGATTTCCGCCGCAGAGAAACTGGAAGCCTTGCGCCATGCCACGGGCGTGCTGGCCGATCTGTCGTTCGATTCCATTTCGGCCACCGGGGCGCATGCCGCTCTGCCCCATTACCACGTCACCTATGCTTCCAACGCCACGATCAAGCCGGGCAATGTCTATCTGATCGATTCCGGGGCGCAGTATCGCGATGGCACCACCGACATCACCCGCACGGTGATCGTTGGCGATGCCACGGCGGTGATGAAGGACTGCTTCACCCGCGTGCTCAAAGGCCATATCGCGCTGGCTACGGCACGTTTTCCGGCCGGAACCTGCGGCAGCGCGCTCGACACACTGGCGCGTCGCCCGTTGTGGGAGGCGGGGCTTGATTTCGATCACGGCACCGGCCATGGCGTCGGCAGTTATCTGTCGGTGCATGAGGGCCCGCAACGCATTGCCAAGGCACCGAACACACAGGCGCTGCTGCCCGGCATGGTGGTCTCGAACGAGCCGGGCTATTACCGCGCCGGTGCGTTCGGCATCCGCACCGAAAATCTGCTGGCGGTGCGTAAAGCCAGCGGCGACTTCGAACGCGAAGTGCTTGAGTTTGAGACCCTGACACTGTGCCCGATCGACATTCGCCTGATCGACATTGCCATGCTGACCATGACAGAACGGGCCTGGCTCAATGCCTATCACGCCCGTGTGCGCGAGGAACTGCAAGATTTGGTGGCCGAGGAAACCAAACCCTGGCTGATCGCCGCCACGCAGGCAATCTGATAAGGACCATCTGCACGATATAAAAAAACACCCGCCAATGGCGGGTGTTTTTCTGTCTACGGACAATCCTGACTTACTGGGCTGGCCCCTGGCTCGCACGCACCAGATCATCGGGGCGCAGCCATTTTTTAAAGGCCGCCTGAACTTCGCCCGGCGTCAGCGCCGCAATGCGGTCGGCGGCATGGTCTGGTTCATTGTAGGGCAGACCAAGATTAAAGCGGCTGAGATAGCCATCGGCGATACCATCCAGACTGGCCTGATCCAGCGGCAACTGACGCAGGATATAGGCCTTGGCGGTGCGCAAAGTATCATCCGGCACCGGGATATCCTGCATCGCCTTGATGTCCTTGATGACAATCGCGTTAGCCTTGCCAACATTGTCGGGATCGCTGCCGTAATGCACGACATAGCTGGCCCGGTTACGCGCCGCCGACAGATAAGAACTGACAGTATAGACCAGACCGGTGTTGACCCGCAGATCGTTATAAAGCCGGGCCGAGAAGATGCCGCCACCCAACACGGCATTGCCAAGTTGCAGGGCATAATAATCCGGATTGGTGCGCTGCAGGCTGAGGGTCTGGGCCAGCGTGACATCGTTCTGCACCCGGCTCGGGTTGGGCACGGTGAAGGACGAGGCGTGATTATCCGGCACCGCCGGTAAGTCGACCACGGGCTTGGGCCCTTCGGCCTGCCATTTGCCAAAATACTTTTCGACAATGCTGCGGGCCTTGACCGGTGTGATATCGCCGATCACCACGATGGCGGTCATATCCGGGCGCATAACGGCGCGGTAGTAGTTGACCAGATCCTGACGTTCGAGCGCCGATAACGTCGCCCCGGTAGTTTCGCGCAACGACGGATCATCCTTGGGATAAAGCGCCATGTTAAGCGTGCGGGATGTCAGGTAATCCGGGCTTTGACGGCTGCTTTCGACAAACTGGGCATATTGCGGCTCCAGCGCTTTAATCACACTGTCCGGAAAAGCCGGGTGAAGCTGATTGTCGGCCAGCAGCGCCACCGCACGATCAAAATCCTTTGGCATGGCGCGGGCCGAGAAACCCAGCCCCGCATGTACCGAGGCCCCGATCTGATCGACTTCACGCTGGAATGCCAGCCGGTCGAGGCTGTCGGTGCCATAGCTCATCAGCGCACCGCTCAGCATGGTGACGCCGTCTTTGCCTTTTGGTTCCTGTAACGCGGAATTGTGGCGCACCACACCATAGAGCGCGACGGTCTTGCTGCTGGCCACCGGCTGCACGATCAGTGTCAGCCCATTGGGCAGGGTCGAGACATGCGGCTGCAGATTAAGCTTGGGCACATCCAGCCGCGTCATCGCTTTGGCCGCCCAATGCGGCAGGGTGACCGGGCCGGATTCGCCCAGCGCAATGGTTTCACCGCCCGCACCGGCACCGCCCGAGGATGGTTTGGCCCCCGGCTTGGGCACCAGCACCACCGAAATCGCCTTGCTGACATCCAGATGCGCCGCCGCCACCCGGTTCACATCGGTGGGGCTAACCTTTTCCAGACGGACCAGATCTTCATCCGGCGAGGACAGACCATCCAGCGCCACCGCATCAGCCCAATCCGAGGCCATATCTTCGATCGAGTTGCTGCGCTGCGCTGCGCCGCGTTTTTCCTGTAACTTGGCCGCCGCCACCAGATCCGCCGGTACACCATCCTTAACGGTTTTGGCCAGCACGGCGCGGATCTCGGCCTCAACAGCCTTGGGGTCGGTACCCGCTGGCACCGCCGCGCCGATCAGCGCCAGACCAGCCTGCGACAACGGCATATATTCGTAGAAGGTGGCCAGCGCCTTGCCACTTGCCACCATATCATACAGGGCAAAACGGCGGCTTTGCATCACATCGGCCAGCAGCGACAAGGCCGGATAATCGGCATCGTGCAGGCCCGGCACCCGCATGGCAAGGTAGACCAGCGTGTAAGGCTGATCCGATTCCACCGTGAAGCTCGCTGGCGTCACCGGCTGCAGCGCGATTGCCGGACGCGCGGGCAAAGGTTTGGCGGGCAGAGCGCCAAAGATCGCCTCGATCTTTTTCAGTGCTGCACGGGGTTCGACATCACCCACCACCAGCAGAATGGCATTGTTGGGGGCATACCATTCGTCGTGGAATTTCTGCAGCACCGCCGCATCGGTTTTATCGAAGCTGTCGCGGGTGCCCAGCGCCGTATGGGCATAAGGGGTTCCGGCGAACAGCTTGGCGCGGACCTCCTCATAGACTTTATAGTCTGGTGAGGACATGTCGCGGGAGACTTCCTGCTCGATTGCGCCACGCTCTTTCTTCCAGTCATCCGGGCTGGCGTTGATCGCCTTCATCCGTGCCGCCTCGACATGCAGGGCGACATCCAGATCCTCGGCCGGGACGGTGTAATAATATTGTGTCAGATGCTCGCGCGTGTTGGCGTTGTAATGGCCGCCCATCATGCTGCCGATATTGGACAGCTGCTGCGCCGAAAGCCCCGGGCTGCCGCGGAACATCATATGTTCCAGCGCGTGGGCCGTGCCGGGCAAACCAGCCGGGGACTGCACCGAGCCAACCAGATAATTCACCGACGTCGTGACCACCGGGGCGAGCGGATTACGCACGATCACCACTTTGAGACCATTGGCCAGCGTGGCACGCAACACGCCATCGTGCAGGACCGGCGACGAAGCCATCGGAGCCTCGTGGGCGGGGGCATCCACGGCGTAAACGGGCCAAAGCGGAGCAGCGCAGAAGAGCCCCATCAGTATCAGGGCTGCAAGGCGGTTCCACTGGCACGCATGTCTCATCACGGTTCATCCTCGTCAGGGGTTGGGAACTTGAAAAACCTAGCACGGCGCTATTGTAAAGGGGAGAGGTAAACGTTCTTAACTGCATTACCTCTTGGCCAGAAACAGCTTTCCGGTAAGGTTTAAACATTCCTAAAACGGTGCGAAAACAGGGGGAATAGCCCCCGTAGCGCCATCCGTCACAATTGCTACACCAAGCTTAAGATCAAACCCAGCCACACACCAAGACTTTTAGCGGCAGCATCAGAGCCTGGCCGCCAACCACACCGAAATTGCGACACGCCGAAACGATGCCCAATCCGGCAGAAAACACGCAGGCAGCTATTGCGCCTCATTAGCGAAAATTCGCATCGCAGCATAGAACGTACACGTATCGTTTTTTACGCACGATCCTTGCGCATGAAGCAGCACCTGCGCACGGATCGTACCACCCAGTCATTGCACCGTCACAAAATGCCCCAAACTGACAGCGCTGTTGTTGCGAACGGTGCGCAGCATGAAAAATTACGCAATAACTTTAGGTGGCTTATTGCATTGCAACAGCGTTGCTGCAGGCGCGCAGATATAACTACTCTCTAAGCGGATGATCACGTCCCCAAACGTGCAGACAAAATACCGCGATTGCGCAGATGGGGGCAGATTTTTCAGCACCATAGTCTATAATAACATCATAGCTTGGTGATCCGGTGCGTTCGTAGAAGGTGTGGAAAACACGCTTTATCCGTAGCCGGAATGTTACGCAGTCCTTTGCACCAGACGTGCATACCTTAAGGGAGATGCCTTGTGTCCGCCGAACGGATACTCATGTCCTTGAGCCATCCGGCCCACCGGGACAAATCGTTGCGGCGGACGTTGCACAAAAACGAAAAGTTTTTACATAGGCATCTGTCCATTACCACCGGCACGGTGCGCAACGGCTTAAGATGCAGATACATACGTCACGCTTGTGCCGCCACAGGATACAAGCGCAAGGGTTTATCGGCTTGTGCAGGCCCAATTTTGATCATTGCGGACGCTATTGTTCGCCCGCTCTAACAACAGGAGAGAGCATGCTTCAAATTCGCTTTCACGGCAGAGGAGGACAAGGCGTTGTCACCGCGGCAGAGATGTTGTCGGTAGCTGCCTTTCTTGAAGGTAAACATGCCGCCGCGTTCCCCAGCTTTGGCTCGGAACGTATGGGCGCTCCGGTGATGTCGTTCTGCCGGATCGATGACAAGGAAATCCGTCTGCGCGAACCTGTGCTCGACCCGGA
The DNA here is from genome assembly GCA_049693315.1 of Rhizomicrobium sp. Classification (GTDB taxonomy): domain Bacteria; phylum Pseudomonadota; class Alphaproteobacteria; order Micropepsales; family Micropepsaceae; genus Rhizomicrobium. The sequence goes on from JBAVPS010000217.1 coordinate 6,034, forward strand.
TGTGCTGATTATCCAGGACCCCACCCTGTTCCGCGTTATCAATGTATTCGAAGGCCTAAAGCCCGATGGCTATGTCCTGATCAACAGCGGCAAAAGCATTGAAGAACTGGGGCTGACCAAAGCGGTTTCGCAGTTACCCAAGGGGCACATCTGCCTGGTGCCTGCCACAGAAATCGCCCTTCAATATGTTGGCCGCCCCCTGCCCAATGCCGCCATGCTCGGCTCGTTCGCCGCGCTGACCGGCACGGTCAAGTTTGACTCGGTGGCCGCGGCCATTCGCGGCGCCTTCGCCGGCAAGATCGGCGAAAACAACGTCGCTGCCGCGCAAGCCTCCTTCGATGCCGTCAACGGCACCGAAGTCGCCGCGTAAAAGGGAGACAAAAATAATGTTAAAACAGGTTGAAGGTTCGGTCTCCATGGCGGAAGCCATTGCGCTCAGCCGACCGGAAGTTATCAGCGCTTACCCGATCACCCCGCAGACACATATCGTTGAAGGCCTTGGCCGTCTGGTGAAGAAGGGTGCACTTAAAAATTGCGACTTCATGAACGTGGAATCCGAATTTGGCGCGATGAGCGCGTGTATCGGCTCCTCGATCGCGGGGGCCCGCACCTACACCGCGACAGCTTCACAAGGGCTCTTGTTCATGGCCGAAGCGGTTTACAACGCTTCGGGGTTGGGGCTGCCAATCGTCATGACGCTGGGCGTGCGCTGCATTGGTGCCCCGATTAACATCTGGAATGACCATTCCGATGCCATGTCGATGCGCGATTCCGGCTGGCTGCAGATTTTCGCAGAATCCAATCAGGAAGCGCTTGATCTGCATATTCAGGCCTTCAAGATCGCCGAAACCCTGTCGCTGCCGGTGATGGTCTGTGTTGATGGCTTTGTTCTGACCCATGCGGTGGAACGCATTGATATGCCATCACAGGAACAGGTCGATGCTTTCCTGCCACCATTCGTACCGGTGCAGACGGCAGACCCCAAGGCCCCGATGTCGATCGGTTCGATGGTCGGCCCGGAAGCCTTTACCGAGCTGAAAGTGTTACAGAACGAAAAATACCTGCAGGCACTGAAATATATTCCCGAAGTCTCGGAACAATATAAGGCCCAGTTTGGCCACGATTCCGGTGGGCTGGTGCGCAGCTATCGCACCGAGGATGCCGACTTCGCCGTGGTGGCGATGGGTTCGGTCAACGGCACCATCAAGGACACCATTGACGAATTGCGTGACGACGGCCTGAAAGTCGGTCTGGTCACCGTGGTGACCTATCGCCCGTTCCCGGCCGAAGCCTTACGCCATGCACTCAAGGGCTTCAAGCAGGTGCTGGTGATTGACCGCGCCTTCACCTACACGCAGGGCGGATTTCTGGCCGCCGATATTGAAGTTGCGGTGCGTTCACTGCCACACCAACCGCAGGTATTGTCGGTCGTGGCGGGACTGGGCGGACGCCCGGTTACCCGTGCATCGCTCAAAGCGGTGTTCCACAAGGTCAAAAAGGAACCCTGGCAGGGCATGCATTTCCTCGACCTCAATCAGCAGATCGTCGATGAGGAGCTGGTGCATATGAACAATGTGCGTCAGTCCGGTCCGATGGCGGAAAATATCATCGCCCGGATGATGAAGAACAACCCGACCGTTTAAGAGGAAGTTCGGTACATGAGCTCAGATATCAACGAACTGGAACCGACGCAAAAGCTGAAGTTCTATCAAAAGGGCACGTATACGGTCGGCAACCGCCTTGTCTCCGAGAAGGAGCGCACAGTACAGGCCTCGCCCACCCGCCCCAATGCCATCAACTCGGGTCACCGGGCCTGTCGTGGTTGTGGTGAAGCGCTTGGCGCACGCTATGTCATCGACACCGCCATGCGGGCCTGTGACAACAATCTGGTGGTGGTCAATGCCACCGGCTGCCTCGAAGTTTTCTCGACGCCCTATCCCGAAAGCGCCTGGCAGGTTGCCTGGGTCCATTCGCTGTTCGGTAACGCCGCCGCGGTCGCGTCCGGTATTGCCGCCGCGTACAAAATCAAAGGCCGTCCCGAAGTGCGCGTCATCGCCCAGGGTGGCGATGGCGGTACCACCGACATTGGCATGGGATGCCTGTCCGGTATGTTCGAACGTAACGACGATGTGCTTTACGTCTGCTACGACAACGAAGCCTATATGAACACCGGCGTGCAGCGTTCGAGTGCGACACCGCCTGCGGCCCGTACCGCCACCACCGATGCGGTCGGACCGGAGCCGGGCAACGTCTTCGGCACCGGCAAGTCGGTACCGCGCATTGCCATGGCCCATCAGATCCCCTATGTGGCGACCGCCTCGGTGGCCGACCTGCGCGATCTGGAACGTAAAGTCCTCAAGGCGATGAGCATTCATGGTGCCCGCTATCTGCATGTCAGCGTGCCCTGCCCGCTGGGCTGGGGTTCGGCCTCGCACGACACCGTACGGCTGGCACGGCTGGCGGTGGAAAGCGGCATTTTCCCGCTGTTCGAAGCCGAACATGGCAAGGTGACCGCCAGCCACAAGCTGCGCAAGCCGGTGCCGGTGGCGGACTATCTCAAGCCGCAACGCCGCTTTGCCCATTTGTTCAAGAAGCCCGACGATCCGCGCGTTGCCAGGATTCAGGCTATCGCCGATGCCAACATCGCCGAGTACGACCTTCTTTCCCATGAGGGACACGAATAATGGAACATCCTTTTGCAATAACGCTCGATGTCGGCTCGAGCCTTGCCAATCAGACCGGCTCCTGGCGCTCCAGCAAGCCGATCTATCTCGACCGGCTGCCACCCTGCAACAATGCCTGTCCGGCGGGCGAGAACATCCAGGAATGGCTGTTCCATGCCGAATCCGGCGATTATGAAACCGCCTGGCGCAAACTGACGATCAACAACCCGCTGCCCGCCTGTATGGGCCGTGTCTGTTACCACCCCTGCGAAGATGCCTGTAACCGTGCCAAGATTGACTCGGCGGTTGGTATCAATTCGGTCGAGCGCTTCTTAGGCGATCTGGCCATCAGGCAGGGCTGGAAGTTCGACAAGCCAGCCAAAGAAACCGGTAAGCGCGTGCTGGTCATCGGCGCGGGCCCGTCAGGGCTTTCGGCTGCCTATCAGCTGCGCAAGATGGGTCACACCGTGGTGTTGCAGGATGCCGGCCCCAAGGCGGGTGGCATGATGCGCTTTGGTATCCCGTCTTACCGTCTGCCGCGCGATGTGCTGGATGCGGAAATCCAGCGCCTTCTCGACACAGGGATCGAACTTAAGCTCAACGCCAAGGTTGATAATGTGCTGGCCGCCAAAAGCGATGGCAATTATGACGCCGTGTTTCTGGCGGTGGGTGCCCATATCGGCAAGCGCACCAACATTCCGGCGGGCACTGCGGCGAAGATCGTCGATGCCGTCACCGTACTGCGCTCGATGGAAGGCGACGACAAGCCGCTTTTAGGCCGTAATGTCGTCGTTTATGGCGGCGGTAACACTGCACTGGAT
>JBAVPS010000218.1:0-8500 GCA_049693315.1 Rhizomicrobium sp.
CCAAGAGACAGCGCCACCAGCAACCCGGCCCAACATTCATGAAACAGATAGGCGGTCTGGCTGAACGCGAACATGGTGGCAAAGAACAAAGTGGTGAAAGTGAGCGCCGTCAGTACAGGTTTGGCAAAGACGCGTTGCACCCGCCAGCACCACACCGCCATTACACCAAGCCCCAGCCCCCACAAGGGCACAGGCCGCCACGGCTCAGGCAATGGAGCCAGCAACACCGCCAGTGTCGGCTCGCGCACGGTCCAGATCGGCGTAACCGTATAGCCCCAATGCCTCTGCTCGCGCACAGCGGCGACGTGATAAGACTCGCCCGCGGCAACATCATCAAGAATCCGGCTGTATAGCTGACCATCCCCTATTCCGCCCCGCTTTGGGGCGTTATAGCGCGGCGCGGCAACGCCCAACATCAACCCAAGCGTGATAAGAAATGCACATATCGCCAGCACACAGGCGGCCTGCAGGCGATTTAACGCACGAAAGCCGGTCTCTGGCACACACTGAGCACTCATGTTAACCTCCGTCTTGCGCTATTTTTCGCACCACTTGGCTGATTCTCTTGGGGCTCAGCGTCGAATATCTGTTTAGCCGCTTGCATCGATCCACCAAACTATCCATCTTCCCCGACCCATGATGAACAGCCAACACACCAGTCGCGTTACAGCCGTACTTGGACCCACCAATACCGGCAAGACCCATTTCGCCATCGAGCGCATGCTGGCGCACAAGTCAGGCATGATTGGCCTGCCGCTGCGCCTGTTGGCACGCGAGGTCTACGACAAGGTGGTGCGCCTTAAAGGTGCGGACACCGTTGCCCTGATCACCGGCGAGGAAAAGATCATTCCCACCGGGGCAAAATATTACGTCTGCACGGTCGAGGCCATGCCGGTCGATCTTGGCACCGCCTTTCTGGCGGTGGACGAGATCCAGCTTTGCGCCGATCCGGAGCGCGGCCACGTCTTTACCGACCGGCTGCTGCATGCCCGCGGCACAGAAGAGACCCTGTTCATGGGCGCGGACACCATGCGCGCCATCATCCGCCGCTTTGTGCCCAATCCTTATTTTCTGTCGCGTGCCCGCTTTTCCGATCTGGCCTATACCGGCCCGAAAAAGCTGACCCGGCTGCCGCGCCGTTCGGCAGTGATCGGCTTTTCGACCGATGACGTATACGGGATTGCTGACCTGATCCGCACCCAGCGTGGCGGTGCCGCCGTAGTTCTTGGTGCGCTCAGCCCGCGCACCCGGAATGCGCAGGTCGAACTGTATCAGTCGGGCGAGGTCGACTTTCTGGTCGCCACTGACGCCATCGGAATGGGCATCAATATGGATGTCGATCATGTCGCCTTTTCGGGCTTAGAAAAATTCGATGGTGTCGCGACCCGTCCGCTCAGGCCCGAAGAGCTGGGCCAGATTGCAGGCCGCGCTGGCCGTCATATGAATGACGGCACCTTTGGCATCACAGGCGACGCCGAAGGCCTCGACCCGGAAACCGTCAGCCGGATCGAAAACCACCATTACGACCCGGTGCGCGTGCTGCAATGGCGCAATTCAGCGCTTGCCTTCCATAACATTGACGCACTGGTTGCCAGCCTGGAAGAGCCGCCGCCCGAACGCGGGCTGGTCAAGGCCCGCCCGGCCAGTGACTATCTGGCGCTGAAATCCCTGGCTGGCGATGACGCCGTACGCGCCAAAACCACCACCACGGCAAATGTCCGCCTGTTGTGGGATGCCTGCCAGCTGCCCGATTTCAACAAGATGAGCGCCGAAGAGCATGCCCGTCTGGTACGGACCATCTTCACCTATCTTACCTCGGACGAAGGCGTCATCCCCGAAGACTGGTTCGCCACGCAGGTCGCCCGTCAGGATGTCATCGAAGGCGATGTCGCAACCCTGTCGGGACGGCTGTCGCATATCCGCACCTGGACCTATGCTGCCAATCGCCCCGGCTGGCTCAAAAATGCCGCCCATTGGCAGAATGAAACCCGCGCCGTGGAAGACCGCCTGTCTGACGCGCTGCATGAAAAGCTGACTCAGCGCTTTATCGACCGGCGCACATCGGTGCTGATGCGCCATCTGGCCGATGACGAGAATATCGCCGTTTCGATCGACGATTCCGGCGGGGTTGCCATCGACGGTGAAGTCATCGGCAAGCTTGATGGTTTCCAGTTCACCCAGGCCCCGTCAGATGGCGGGGTTCACAAACGCACTCTGCATGTGGCTGCCATGAAGGGGCTGGCGGGGGAATTTGCTGCCCGTGCCGCCCGGCTGGCAATCGCCCTTGATGGCGATATCAGTTTAAGCGACCGCGGCCGGTTGTGGTGGGAAGGCGCGATTGTCGCCCGACTGGCTGCCGGCCCGACCCCGCTGACGCCGAAGGTTACCCTTCTGGCTGACGAAAACCTGCACAATGCTGACCGCGAAGCGATCCAGCGCCGGCTTGATGTCTGGATTAAAAACCGCATCGACACCAGGCTGGAACCGCTGCGTCAGCTTGAGGAACGCATTGAAGCCAAAGTTGGCACGCCAGAAGCCATTCCGGCTGAAGCGCGTGCCGTTGCCCATCAATTGTGCGAAAACTTTGGCGCGCTCGACATCAAAACCCTGCCGGAAGATGCCAACAAGCGCCTGCTGATCCGCGCGCTGAAACCGCTGGTGTGGTTTGGCCGCCGTTCGGTCTATATCCCCAAACTGCTGCGCCCGGATGCCGCCAGCCTGACCGCGCTGTTGTGGTCGGTGTGGAACCATCTGGAGCAGATCCCGGCCCTACCGCGTGCGGGCCTGACCAGTTTCGTCAACGAGTCTGAATTGCCGGTCGGGTTCCTGGCCGCAGCGGGCTTCCGCGAAGTGGCTGGCCGCGCCATTCGCCTTGATATGCTGGAACGGCTGGAAGACACGCTGGAAAAGGCCACCATTGACGGCACCACCGCCGAAGGTCTGATGCCCAAGCTGGTCTCGCTGATCGGATCGGGCAATGAAGAGCTGATCGCGGTGCTATCGGAACTGAACTGGCAGCGCACCGCCGTGGCAGCACCGGAACCAGTTGCCCCAGTGGCACCGGCTCCTATGGAAGCGGCAACAGAGCCGACTTCAGCCGAAACCACACTGGAAAACCCTGTGGCAGACGCAGTGGAAGCCGCCCCCGATGAGGCGGCCACCGCCACCCCGGAAGCCCCCGCACCACAGGCAGTGCCAACCGGCCCGGTGCATGTTTTCCGCAAAGTGATTGCACCGCCCAAACCAGCCCCCCGCTACAAGGGTAAGCCGGGTGGCAGGCACACCAATACCGATTACCGCAAGGAAGCGGCCCAGACGGACAAGCCGGAAGGCAATGCCAAGCCGAACCGCAGCAAGTATAAGGGCGAGGCCAAGCGCGAACAAAAACGTGAGCCCAAGCCGTTCCGCATGCATGTCAATCCGGACTCGCCGTTTGCGGAACTGGCCAATCTGTTCAAAAAGTAACCGCACGAAATGGCGGCGCCGGGTCGGATACGGCTCGACAAATGGCTTATGGTGGCGCGGCTGGCCCGTTCGCGGGCGGCCGCCCAGGCCCTGTGTGAAAGCGGTCTGATCCGCCATAACGGCCAGCGTGTTACTAAAGCCGGTCGCATTTTACGTGAAGGGGACATTCTGACCGTGCCACGCGGGTCAGATGTCCTTGTTTTGAAAGTCATTTGCAATGCCGAGCGGCGCGCTTCGGCCACACTGGCACGTAATCTATATGAAATAATCGAAGGGTGAAACTTTGAGGGGCCTGCCCCCTTGATCCGGCCCGCGGCCAGTCTTATGCACTGAATCATAATTACTTATCGGAGTTCTTCATGGCCTACGTCGTTACCGATCCCTGCATTAAGTGCAAATATATGGATTGCGTGGAAGTCTGTCCGGTGGACTGCTTCTACGAAGGTGAAAACACGCTGGTCATCAATCCCGATGAATGCATTGATTGCGGCGTGTGCGAACCGGAATGCCCGGCCGAAGCCATTTTCCCTGACACCACCCCCGGTCTGGAAAAGTGGATGGAGATCAACGCCAAATATGCTGGCGAATGGCCGAATGTCACCCACAAAAGTGCACCGCTGCCCGACGCTGACAAGTTTAAGGGTGAGACCGGCAAGCTTGAGAAATATTTCACGCCCAATCCCGGCAAAGGTGATTGAGGATTAGAATATTTCGCTATTTATCCCTTTATTGGTGCAACATTTCCGATAATTAACTGAATCCCCGTGTTTTCACACGGGGATTCAAAGCTTTGCCCAAATCGACCTTTCATTTTTTAAGAAAGTGTGATAGGGTCCTTTCTGTTCTGAATTAGAGAAAGCCGTGCCGTTCCGGTTTCTGGGGAAGCCGGAGACGACTATTTTCATGTGGAACGTACCTTAAGCGGTTTTCGCGTCGCCCGTTTTGTCGGGTGATGTAAGAAAGTATCGCAAAGCGGAAATGGAAATGACGACTGCAAAACCGACTGTGACCCAAGCTCCAGCCAAAAAGGTTCCTGCGAATTCGAACAGAAAACTCGAATTCAAGGCCAATGATCATGTTGTATATCCGACCCATGGCGTCGGTCGCATCATGCGCATCGAAGAGCAGGAAGTTGCTGGCACGAAACTGGAGCTGTTTGTCATCACCTTTGACAAGGACAAGATGACGTTACGCGTCCCTGTCCAGAAGGCAAAGGCGGTGGGTATGCGTAAACTCTCCACCCCCGACATTGTCGCAACCGCGCTCAACACCCTTAAAGGCCGCGCCCGCGTCAAGCGCACCATGTGGTCGCGCCGCGCCCAGGAATATGAAGCCAAGATCAATTCCGGCGATCTGGTCTCCATTGCTGAAGTCGTGCGCGATCTGCACCGTGCGTCCGGCCAGCCGGAACAATCCTATTCTGAACGCCAGCTTTATGAAGCGGCACTGGCGCGCATGGTGCGCGAAGTGGCCGTGGTCGAACGGATCGACGAAATGGCGGCGACAAAGCGGGTTGAAGGCGTGCTTCTCAAGAAAGCCGCCTAACGCTTTCATGTATTTGACGAAAAAGGCGGCAACCATCTGGTTGCTGCCTTTTTTTTATCCTTTTCACACCCCGCCCACCCTTAATTATGTTTGGGCTCGAGAAATATTACGCCGACAACATGACTACAAAATCCGCACAGCATTGACCCGCCCATTTTACAGGCACATCATTCTGACGTTGAGATGAGCGGCGGCGTGAGCATCAGCCATGGGCTATCGTTACAGTTTAGCTGGAACCGAGTATCCGTTTTCGGATCTGCGCACACTGATGGCCAAGGCCACCCCGCTGCGCTCCGGCGACATACTGGCTGGCGTTGCCGCCGACACGGCAGAAATGCGCGCCGCAGCCCAATTTGCCCTTGCCGATCTGCCGCTCAAAAACTTCCTCAGTGAAGCCGTCACTCCTTATGAGACAGACGAGATCACCCGCCTGATCGTCGACAGCCATGACTACGCAGCTTTTGCCACCATTTCGCATCTGACAGTGGGCGGTTTTCGTGACTGGCTGCTGTCGGATGCGACCGATGCCGCCACACTGACCGCGCTACAACCCGGCCTGACGCCGGAAATGGTGGCTGCGGTCAGCAAGATCATGCGGTTGCAGGATCTTATTGCCGTAGCTGCCAAGACCGAAGTGGTTACGCGCTTTCGCAACACCATCGGCCTCAAAGGCCGCATGTCGACACGGCTGCAACCAAACCACCCGATTGACGATGCCAAGGGCATTGCCGCCAGCATTCTGGACGGGCTGATGTATGGCTCGGGCGATGCCGTGATCGGCATTAACCCCGCCACCGACAGCGTCGACAATATGATCACCCTGCTCGAGCTGATCGAAACGCTGCGGCTGAAAACCCACGCGCCGATACAGTCCTGTGTGCTGGCCCATGTCACCACCGCAATGGCGGCGATGACGCGTGGCGCACCGGTCGATCTGGTGTTCCAATCCATCGCCGGTACTGAAGGCGCTAATCAGGGCTTTGGCATCTCGCTTGCCATGCTCGACGACGCCTATCAGCAGGCATTGTCCCTGAAGCGCGGCAGCATCGGCAACAATGTGATGTATTTCGAAACCGGTCAGGGCAGCGCGCTGTCTTCCGGCACCCATTGCGGGGTCGATCAGCAAACCATCGAGGCGCGGGCCTATGCCGTGGCGCGGCGCTATCACCCCCTGCTGGTCAACACGGTGGTCGGTTTTATCGGGCCGGAATATCTCTATGACGGCAAACAGATCACACGCGCCGGGCTGGAAGATCATTTCTGTGGCAAGCTGCTGGGCCTGCCGATGGGCTGTGACGTCTGCTACACCAACCATGCCGAAGCCGATCAGGATGATATGGATGCCCTGCTGACGCTGCTGGGCGTGGCGGGCTGCAATTACATCATGGGCGTTCCGGGGGCCGACGACATCATGCTCAATTACCAGAGTACGTCGTTTCACGATGCGCTCTATGTCCGTCAGGTTCTGAAACTGAAACCGGCACCGGAATTTGAAGACTGGCTGCAAACCAGCGGGCTGGCCGATCCGTTGGGCCATTTGCGCTTTGATCCCAAAACCAGCGTCATTCCCCACGCCCTGCCCGCCCTGGGTCATGCCGCATGAGCGATCAGCCCCCCCACACACCGCCCCTTGCAGCGCAGAACGATCCCTGGGGCGAGCTGAAAAGCTTCACTGCCGCCCGCATTGCGCTGGGTCATGCTGGCAGCGGATTGCCAACGGCTGCGCATTTGCGTTTTCAACTGGCCCATGCCCGCGCCCGCGATGCGGTGCACACGCCGCTCGATACCGCAGCGCTCGCCGCCACCTTCGCGGCCGAAGGCTGGCCCACCCTTTGTGTCGCCAGCGCCGCAGCGGACCGCATGACCTATCTCACCCGGCCTGACCTTGGCCGACAGTTATCGCAAAGCGCAATCGACACGCTTTCCGAACCGGCAACCGCCCCGGATGTGGCGCTGGTGGTGGCCGACGGATTATCTTCCACCGCCGTAACGGCCAACGCGCTGCATTTTATGCGGGCGCTGATCCCCATGCTGACGGCCGCCAAACGCAGTGTCAGCCCGCTGATCATCGCCACCCAAAGCCGCGTTGCCCTTGGCGACCATATCGGCGCGCTGCTGCAGGCCAAGCTGACGCTGATTGCGATTGGCGAGCGCCCCGGCCTGTCGGCGGCGGATTCTCTTGGCGTCTATATTACATGGAAGCCGGAACGCTGCCGCATCGAATCCGAACGCAACTGCATCTCGAATATCCGCAGTGGTGGCCTGCCGCCCGATCAGGCCGCCGCCCAGTCCGCGGCGCTGATTGACAGCATGTTCCGCTATCGCAGTTCCGGCGTGGGTCTCAGCGCCCGTCTGGCCCTGCCCGTCGCCTGACTACCAACATGCAAATAATATATGCAGCAAATTTTTATGCGTATATTTTAATCATATAGTACGAATTCAGGGCAGAAACCCGCCCCACCAATTCCCCACAAACAGACAGGTCATTGGTTTTACTGTGAAAAACTAAAAGGCATAAAGCTTGCTGTGTATTGGCGTGTCAGGGGGCGAACCAGACCTGCCACAATGACAGACTGGTTCGGTGGGGGCCTTGACGGCGGTGGCCACAGATTGACCGGCTTTGTGGCTGCCCCAAAGAGGGCTAGCGGTCGCGAGGAACACCATGTCAGCACCAGATGCGCCTAAAACAGCTTCACAAATCGAAGATGACGTAAAAACGCTCCATACACTGGGTTATTCGCAAGAACTGTCGCGCCGCATGCGCGGCTTTTCCAATTTTGCCATTTCCTTCTCGATGATCTGCATTCTGGCGGGTGGGCTCACCTCGTTCCAGACCGGTTTTTCCGCCACTGGCGGTTTTGGCATCGGCGTCGGCTGGTTGGTGGGCGGCGTATTCTCGCTGATCGTCGCCGCCTGCATGGCGCAAATCGCCTCGTCCTACCCCACAGCGGGCGGACTGTATCACTGGTCCTCCATTCTGGGTGGCCGCGGCTGGGGCTGGGCCACCGCCTGGGTCAATCTGGTCGGACTGATCTTCGTGGTCGCGGCGGTCAGCGTCGGTGCCTACACACTGATCAAGAGTCTGGTAATCACCGGTGTGCTGGGTTTTGATACCTCGGCATGGGGCGTCAAAGAACAGATCATCGGCATCTGCATGATCGGCGTCACCCAGGGGCTGTTCAACCATTTCGGCATCAAACTCACCACCAAGCTGACTGATTTTTCGGGCTATCTGATCTTCACCGTGGCGGCAGCGGTCACACTGGCCATGCTGTTCAGCATTCAGCATCTGGATTTCACGCGCCTGTTCACCCTGGTCAACAATACCGGTGATGCCGGTGGCGGAATTTTTCCGCACACAGATAACATCTGGCTTGCCTTTGGTCTGGGTTTGCTGCTGCCGCTGTACACAATTACCGGATTTGATGCCTCGGCCCACACATCGGAAGAAACCATCGATGCCCGTAAATCGGTACCGCGCGGCATGATC
>JBAVPS010000219.1:0-9756 GCA_049693315.1 Rhizomicrobium sp.
GGGCGCGGCCAGTTGCGGGGCCTGTGGCGGTGGTGGCGGGGCCGGTGGCCTGTCGATCAAATTCATCGATGTCAGCACAATTTCATCGGTCAGTGTGATGATCGGCAGTGGCGGCAGTGGCGGCCAAAGTGCAGGCAGTGGTGGCAGTGGGGGCACGTCTGCCTTCGGTGATTATTGCTCCGCCAGCGGTGGATCTGGCGGCACCGGCCAGTCGGCGGGCAATTATGCCCAGTGTGTTTCGGGCGGATCTGGCGGCACCGGCACCGGCGGGGATTTCAATTTCGCGGGCAGCTGCGGGGGCCACGGAACCCGGCTTGATTATCAGAATGGTCATGGCGGCAATGGTGGCGCGGCGGCGTTATTTGGCGGTGGCGGCGCGGGCTATGTCGGCAATGCCGGTGGCCAAAGCGGTCTGGCCCGTGGTGATGGCGGCGGCGGCGCGGTGGTTGCGGGCAGCGCAAGCGGGCAAAGCGGTGGGGCAGGGTCAACCGGGCTGATCTGGGTCTGGGAATTTCAATAACCTTTATCGGGAGAACAGCATGGCGGATACCACACCGCGGCTGGGTTTAAGCGAGCTTGTCGCGGCCCAGGCGCAGAAGCATGTCACGGTCAACGAAAACCTGATGATGCTGGACGCGTTATGTGATTGCTATCTTACCAGTATGGCGCTTGCCACGCCGCCATCGTCGCCTGCGGATGGTGATTGCTATCTGGTGCCAAGCGGTGCGACAGGGGATTGGGTTAGTTACGTTGGCAAAATCGCCTATTGCATCGACAGTGCCTGGCGCTATTTCACCGCTTTCAAAGGTATGCGTGCCTATAATGCGGCGGACGGAAAGTTTTATTTTTATAGCGGCAGCGCCTTTGTCGATATCAACAGCCTGAACGGTTTTGCTGAAGGCATATGGACACCGGTGCTGACTGCGGCCACCGCCCCAACCGGCGTGAGCTATGCTGCGCAGGGTGGCCGATACAGCAAAATCGGCAATACGGTTTTTCTGCAATATGGTCTGAAGCTATCTTCGGTTGGCAGTGGCGGGGCCGGTACGGTTACGATCAGCGGGTTGCCGTTTACTGCCGCCAGTTATGACAGCTGGCTTAATCCGGCTGCCGGGTGCTGTGTGGAAAATCTTGTCACCAATACCAATTGCGCCATGGTGCGGATGTGCGTGATGTCCGCCTCAACCATAATGCAAACCCGCCTGATGGATGGCGGTGATACCGGCTTAAGCTATGACCAGCTGACCAACAGCACCGCACTTGCGGGCGAGATTTTTTATACGGTCTGACGCGATGGCCACGCGCAAAATGGTGGGCTTGAGCGCAGCGGCCACGCTGGCGGCGGCGCTGATTGTCTCGTTTGAAGGGCTGGCATTACGTGGCTATCGCGACCCGGCTGGTATCGCCACCAAATGCTTTGGCGATACCAGCAATGTGGTGGTGGGGCAGCGCTATAGCGAGGCTGAATGTCTGGCATCGTTAAAATATCAGCTCGCGGCGCATGGCGATGGGGTTTTGGCCTGCGCACCGACACTGGCCGGGCATCCCGCGCAGCTCGCTGCATCGGTGAGCTTTGCTTACAACATTGGCGTCGGGGCGTTTTGCAAATCTAGCGTGGCGCGCCGCTTCAACGCCGGTGATTTCAAAGCGGCCTGCCGCGCCATCAATCAGGACGATCATGGTCACCCGCAATGGATCAGTGCCGGGGGCAGAATCTTGCCCGGTCTGGTCAAACGTCGCGCGGCAGAACGCGCCTTGTGTGAAAAGGATCTCTAATATGTGGGCAGCAATCAAACGAAAATGGACGGCAGCAAAAGCCGTCATGGTGGCGCATCTGGCCGATGACTGGCGCCATCTGCATCGCTTTTATTCGACCTTGGCGGCATCGACCGGCCTAAGCCTGATTGCGGTGTGGCAGGCCATACCCGACACCATGCGGGCCTGCCTGCCGCGCGGGTTTCTCGCGGCCGTTGCCTGCATTACGCTGGTGCTGGTTCTGATTGGCCGGGTAATCCGTCAGGATTTTTCTGCGCGGGATATTCCCCCACGGGCAGTGCAGCCATGACAGGCTTTGTGCTGATCGTCTGGGGTAGTCTGAAAACCATCGGCGGTGTGTTCTGGCGGTTGATGAAAAATCCACCCGCTTGTTACGTTTGTGCCGGCTGTCTGGTTTTGCTGGCGCTGTGGGGCGCGCAGGCCATCGGTTATCGGTCGGGTGTGGCGGCACAGAAACGGGCCGCCGCTGTGCGCAGCGCACAGATCGAAAAAAGCGCGCGCACGGTGGCGGCGCGGGCCGAAGACACCAGCATGGCCAATATCCGTCTGGTCTATCGTAATCAGGAGGTGGTCCGTTATGTTACACGCAAGGCCGCAGGGCTGCCCGATGGCGGCACGATCTGCATTCCTGCTGATCTGGCTGACCGGTTGCGCGGGCTCGAATGATGTTCCCCTGTCCTTGCCCGAGGCCCCGGCCGGGCTTGTCGCCTGTGCAAATGATCCGGTGCCGGCAGTGCCCGGTGCCAAAGGATCGGCACTGACCAAAGCACAAACCATCGAAAGTTTTGCCGATCAGCGCAGCACCGCTTTAGCCAAAGATCACTGTGCCAGGGCGTGGCTCGCCTATTACGCTGATTTGTATCGGACTGTCGCAAGAATGCACAAAGACCCGCACCAGAAATGATGCGGGTCTTTGCTTCAGGCCTTGCGGTGCTGGCGGGGGAAGGGGCAATAACGCGCCGCAGGGCATGAACTGTCTTTCAGTGTCGCCATCATTAACGGGGGACATCTGAACGAAGTCTGGCTAGGATGTTCATAATGGGTTCATTTTGGGTTGGTTATAAAACCGGATGCGCGCGGGCATAAAATATTTCCTGCTGCTGTCGGCAGCCTTGTTGGTCGCGTCACCGGTGGCTGGTAAAGGCGCGGCGCGCTCTTTGGACCGGTTGCTGCCGGAAATCCGCCGCCATACCCCCGGCACGTTTTACGATGCCGATGGTCCATATCCCGGTCCCAACCAGCAGTCGTTTTACCGGATTAAATGGATGACGCCGGACGGGCGTATCATCTGGCTGCAGGTCGATGCCCGTAACGGCCATGTGCTGGGCCTTGCCCCGCGACAAAGCACGGGCCCAGGACAAAATTCCGGACCGGTCCGGGGTGATGAACGCCGCGATGAGCGCTATGAATATCCACCGGTACGGTCAGCCCCGCCGGATATGGACGATGGCCCCCCACCGGGCCCAGGTCCGCGTGGCGATCGCGCGGCCCCGCGCGGGGAGCGTTACGGTGGCCGGGATCATTTCAGTGGGCGCGGTAGCCCGCAGCGCGGAGAGTGATATATGCGCATTTTGTTGGTGGAAGACGATCAGGATTTACAGCGGCTGCTGAAAAAGGCGCTGGTGGATAACGGCTATGTCGTCGACAGCGCCTCCGATGGCGAGGAAGGCCATTTCCTCGGCGATACCGAACCCTATGATGTTGTGGTGCTCGATCTCGGTTTGCCGAAAATGGACGGCATCCGGGTCTTGCAGAAATGGCGTAAAGCGGGCCGCACCATGCCGGTGCTGATCCTGACCGCCCGTGACAGCTGGAGCGAGAAGGTCGCCGGTTTCGATGCCGGTGCCGACGATTATCTGGCCAAGCCATTTTATACCGAGGAATTGCTGGCCCGCCTTCGTGCGCTGGTGCGCCGTGCCGCCGGTCTTGCCTCGCCCGAGATCGAGATCGGCCCTTTGCGTATCGACACGCGGTCGGCGCGGGTCACCATCGATGGCAATCCAGTGCGCCTGACCAGTCAGGAATATCGGCTGCTCGCCTATCTGGCCCATCACAAGGGGCGCGTGGTCTCGCGCACCGAACTGGTGGAACATCTCTACGATCAGGATTTTGATCGCGACTCCAATACGATCGAGGTTTTCGTCGGTCGCTTGCGTAAAAAGCTCGACACAGATCTCATTCAAACGGTGCGTGGACTTGGCTATTGTCTCGACGATCCGTCATCTGCGCCAAAGTCTGGAGCATAGGCTGACGGGCCGGGATGTTCCCCTGGGGGCAGACCCGGAACCGGCCCGGCCAAAGCGCAGATTCCATTCGCTGGCCACCCGTCTGGTGGTGGCTGCGGCGGTGTGGCTTGCCCTTGGCATGGCGGTGGGTGGTTATGTGCTGTCCAACGCCTTTTCCTCGGCGGTGGCGGACAATTTCGATACCGCTTTGCAGGTTGATCTTGATGGTCTGATCGCGGCGGCTGAACCCGATGGTACGGGGGCTGTCGCACTGCAGGACCGCTTTCTCAACCGCCGTTTTTCGCGCGTCTATTCGGGGCTTTACTGGCAGATTGTGCCGGATCGCGGCGGGCAGCTGCAGGTATCGCGTTCTCTGTTCGATACGGTGTTACACATCGGAAAAACCCGCAGCAAAGAGGGGTTGATCTGGGGCAGTGCTGCCGGGCCGGACGATCAGCATGTCCGCGTACTGGGTCGCCATCTGTCATTTCCGGTGGAAGGCCATGGCGTGCAGTCTTTCACCTTCTACGTCGCGGGCGATCTTTCGCGCGTCGATGATGAAATCGCCGATTTCAACACCATGCTTTTGCGGGCCTTTGCTTTGTTTGGTCTGGGTCTGTTGCTCGCCATTTTGGTGCAGGTGCGGATCGGTTTGCAGCCACTGCGCCGGGTCAGCGGGGCCTTAGCGCGTATCCGCGATGGTTCGGCCAGCCGTCTGGAAGGCGATTTTCCGGCGGAAATTGCGCCCTTGGCCGGGGAGCTCAATATTCTGATCGAACATTCTGCCGAGGTGGTGGGACGCTCGCGCAGCAATGTCGCCAATCTGGCGCATTTTTTCAAAACCCCGTTGAGCGTGCTGGCCAGCGAAGCCGATGCCGCCCCCGGTCCGCTGGCCGAGGCGGTCAAACGTCAGGTCGAGGTTATGCGCCGTCAGGTCGATCATTATCTGACCCGGGCGCGCACCGCCGGCGCGCTGAATGTACTGGGTAACCGCACTGTGGTTGCGGATGTGGTTGATGCGCTGGCCCGGGCCTTAAGCCGGATTCATGCCGCCCGCCATATCGACATCGACTGGGATTGTCCGCCCGAGCTCACTTTCCGTGGTGAACGGCAGGATCTTGAGGAGATGATCGGCAATCTGATGGATAATGCCTGCAAATGGGCCCGCACCCAGGTTCGGGTTCATATTGTTATCGCGGATCTAAATTTTGTCCTGATGGTTGAAGATGACGGGCCGGGGCTGGCCCCTGCCGACCGTCAGCGGGTGCTGGCCCGCGGGGAGCGTCTGGATGAAACCGTGCCCGGTTCCGGGCTGGGCTTATCGATCGTGCGTGATATCGCCAAACTCTATAATGGCAGCTTAAGCTTTGACGAGAGTGCGTGGCATGGTTTGTCCGCGCGGTTAACATTACCGGCCTCTGCAAAATAAGGTACTTCCTGTGGCGCAAAAATCCGCTAAATCTTAGCAATATGCGGTTTATTCTTCAGCCCACGACTTGTACGGAATTTCGATGCTGTCCGAACAGAAATTACTGGCGTTACGGTCCTTCCTGGGTGTGCTGCCCGGGCAGTCGGCCTTGCGCCTTGCCCGGATGGTCGAGATTGACCGCTTAAGCGACGGCAAACTGCCGCATGAAATCATTCTGGATTATTTGCGGCCCGCCCTGCGCCAGCATGATGAACATGATCGCGTGCCATCACCGATCCGGTCATTTTGCCTGCCGTTTGAAGATCTTTTGTTCAGCACGCCACGCGTGGTTAAGCGCCGGGGCTGCATCGCGCGGGCGGTGATTCAGCCGGTATGGCACTGGCTGGAACGTCGTCTGATGCCACAGGATTTACGCGAATTCGTTACCGCCTTTAAGTCCTGCGCCGCCAACGAAGACCGTTTGGGGTGCGAGGCACTGGCCGCGGATTTCTGGCGGCTGTCCGGACAAACGCTGGCGGACGCTCTGGATGGGGCCGAGGCTGCCCAGGCCCCGTTTGCCGATGCCGGGTTGGTGGCCGATGCGCGCGAGATTGCCACCCTCCTGATGGGTGGCTCGATCGTGCAGGATGTTAAGGCCCTGTTTCCAAAGCACTCTGCCGTGCCGGGCGACGAAAAGATGCAGGCCTTCAAGGCAATCCATAACCGGGCGATCGATACCATGCCCGATCTGGTGCCCTATCTGCCGGTGGTGGTGATGGGGCGGCTTGAGAAGCCGTGGCAGGCCATGCGCCTGGTCAGTTTTGTTTCGCTTAAACGCAAGGACACCGTTATCGCGGCCACCGACATCGGGCTGGCGGGCGAGATTTTGTTCGGGCGTATGGAAGACGCGCTGTCCGTTATTCAGGCCATGCAGCCGCAGGATTTTGAACCCGACCGCATGATCGACAATCTGACGGAATTTACCTTGCTGTCGGGGGCGATCACCAAGGAAGTCGATATCCTGCGCGATGGGGCATGGGGCAAACGGCTTTTGTCCAACCGTTCGACCATCAGTGCCATTATGGAAGGCTATATGGAGCGGGCCTCACGGGAAATCGCCGCCGCCATTCCGCTCAAAAGCAGCTCGGTCGGGGCCAGAACGCTGGTGCCGCATTTGGCCAAGATGGTTGATGATAAGGCCGTCGCGCAGGCCTGCCGCTATGCCAAACTCATTTCGGGCTGCCGGTATCTGGCCGCGCCAGCCTCGTTTATCGTCAAATATGAAGAGGCCAGCAATTCAACCATCGACATGCTGTGTTTCTACAACGACGCCATGTTGAACGAGTTGCGCGAACCCGAATGGGCCGACCGTGTCCAGGTCGAACGCCAGTTTTCCGTCGCAATGGAGCTGTCCCGCCTGCTGCTGGGGGCGGACGAGGCGTCGCTGTTGCACCGCCGTGGCACGATTGCACGCGAGGCGGCACGGGACTGACGCCTGCGGACCTCTTTACCGGTTTTAACAAGACGGGCTCGACCCCGACGCCGGAACATGGCAAATCTGATCGGTGAAATTTTTTAAGAGGCGCGCCGCTGTGGCAGCGCGAAAACGGATGCCCCCGAAACAGAACCCCATCAAACTCAACCCGTTACAGTTGCGCACCCTGACCCTGTTGCAGGCACTGGCCGCCATTCCTGAGGCCGCCGAACAGCATGACAATGGTGAGATCAGTGTGGTGAGCTTCCCCGACCTGCATGGCGATCATTTCCACCTTGGTGATGCAGTGGTGGCGGCCAAAGATGCGTCCGGGCTTAACAACGAAGCGGTGTGGAATGCCCTGACCCGTAAAGAGCTGGCCCGCGCCGAGTGGCCGCTGCGTATCACGCTGACGGTGGCCGGGCTGCAGTATGAAACCGGTCTGAAAGATCAGATCCTGCACACCCATCATCACCATTGATCGGGTTTATTGATCGATGACGCCACGTCGCCGCCGTTCGCTGATCTTTATTCTGGTTCTACTGATCGCGCTGGTGGCGGCGGGCGGGCTGGTGGCGGTCGCCTTACAGAAATCGGTGACCTACTATTACGGCCCGGCCGAGGTCGCTGCCCATAAGGTGGCCCCCGGAACAACGTTTCGTCTGGGCGGGCTGGTTGAACCGGGCAGTCTGGTCCGGTCTGCCGATGTGCTTCGCTTCCGCGTTACCGACGGCGCCGTCAGCGTTGCCGTGCTTTATCGTGGTCTGCCACCGGCCTTGTTTGCCGAGGGCAAAGGGGTGGTCGCCACCGGCCATCTTGATGAAACCGGCCTTATGGTCGCCGATCAGTTGCTTGCCAAGCATGACGAACGCTACACCCCCCCCGAAGTGACCGAGACACTGAAAAAATCCGGTCGCTGGCATCATTGGCAAATGGACACACCGGCCGGTCCGGGGGCACAAAAAACACCGGCAGAGCCCGGGCGGTAACGCAGATTTAAACCAAAGCGCCGACCCTTGGGCATTCCCAGTCGGCGCAAATGCTGCCGCCCGACTGGCCACAGGGTTGTTTGCTGATGGAACTGTTTCTGCCCATTGCCGAAATGTCTGTGCATTGGCTGGCGATACTGGGCATGGGCTTTGCCATCGGCTTTCTGTCCGGCATGTTCGGCATCGGCGGCGGTTTTCTGCTCACCCCGGCTTTGATGTTCTATGGCATCCCGCCTGCGGTGGCGGTGGCGACCGGCACCTGTCCGCTGACGGCGGTTTCGGTTTCCGGCGTGCTGGCCAACGCCAAACGCAATGCGGTTGATTACCAGCTGGGCGGCGTTCTGGTGGCGGGCGGGGCGGTGGGCTCTCTGCTTGGCGTACTGCTGTTTGGCTGGTTGCAGCGGCTGGGCCAGATCGAGACCGTCATCGCGCTAAGCTATGTGTTGCTGCTGGGCGCGGTTGGCGGCCTGATGCTTAATGAATCGGCACGGACTTTGCGCCGTCGCCGCGCCGATAAGGCGGCCCCGTCGCTGCCGGGCTTACACGCCTGGATTCTGCGGCTGCCCTTCAAGCGCCAGTTCACCGAATCTCATCTCTATATCAGCGTGCTGCCACCGGCCGTGCTCGGGCTGGCGGTGGGGCTGCTGTCGGCGGTGCTGGGGGTGGGCGGCGGATTTTTGCTGGTCCCGGCGATGATCTATTTTCTGAAAGTGCCGACCAATATCGCCATTGGCACCTCGATGTTTCAGATATTGTTTGTTTCGGCGATGGCGACGATCTTTCAGGCCGCTACCAATTACAGCGTCGATATAGTGCTGGCGCTGATCCTCATTCTGGGCGGCGTGGCGGGGGTACAATATGGCGTGCGGAGCGGGGCCAAACTGCGCGGGGTGCAGTTGCGCTTTTTGCTCGCCCTGCTGATTTTGGCGGTGGCGGCCAAACTGGCATTTGATCTGTTCGTCACCCCGCAGGAGCTTTATTCCCTTCAGGTGCGGCCATGAGGGGGCGGCTGATCCTCGCTTTGTGTGCGGCGCTTATTGCACCAGCGGCGGCCAGCGAGATTGCCGCGGGCCTGTCGCAGGATGCGGTGGAAATCACCTCGACCTATTCCGGCACCGATCTGGTGGTGTTTGGTGCGGTGACGCAGGCACTCAGCCGGTCAGGCTGGCCCGGGGATCGCGCGGCAAACGCTGCGGGGGATATCGTCGTGGTGGTGCGCGGGCCACTGGGCGACATCACGGTGCGGCGTAAAGCGCGGCTTGCCGGGATCTGGCTTAATCAGGATAGCGCCCGTCTGGTCGGTATGCCGGAATATTACTATCTGGCAGGAACCCGCGATCTGACCCAGATTGTTCCGCCGCTCGAACGGCAGCTCTATGATCTGGGTCTTAATCAGCAATATCCCACCGCGGTGCGGTCCGATGAACCGGTCGAGCCCTTTCGTCAGGCGCTGCTGCGCCAGATGTTAGCCCGCAAGCTTTATGGCGAAGATGGTCATGGCGTTGAACGGCTGGGCGCCGGACTATTTCGCGTCCATGTCCCGCTGCCTGCCGCCGCGCCGCGTGGCCGCTATGATGTCGAGGTTTATCTGTTCCGCATGGGGCAGATGATCGGGCACCAGTCGACGCCGCTTTATGTCGATCAGACCGGTTTCGACCGCCGCATGTTCCGCCTCGCCCACCGTCTGCCGATTGCCTATGGCGTGTGTGCCGTGGCGATGGCGGGGTTACTCGGCTGGCTCGGCAGCCTGTTGTTCCGCCAGCGCTACTGACCCTAAACTGTCCGCACCGGCAGACCGGCGTCGGCCAGCACCTTTTTGGCATCGGCAATGGTGGCCTCGCCAAAATGGAAGATCGATGCGGCCAGCACGGCATTGGCCCCGCC
>JBAVPS010000220.1:0-1584 GCA_049693315.1 Rhizomicrobium sp.
ATCGTCAGCGGGCTACAAATGCAAAAAACCCCGCAGGCAAATGCCTGCGGGGTTTTGAGATTTCCTAAATTAAAATCTGTTTCAGTTGCACATATCCGTTTTACAACTCTTATTCAGCCACACCCGATAGGTGGGAATCACGTCATTACGCACCTTTATCGACTGGGTGATCATCGCTTTTGCTTTGACCAAAATCGCCCGCGCGGTCTCTGGCACATGGGCCGCCCCGAAAACCTCCAGTTTTCTGATCATCTCAGGCTCATGAGAGCCCATGGCGAGGCGGACATAAAACTGGTTGCGCGAACTTGGTTCGAGCAGCTTATCGAAATCCCCCATATGCGTTGTGGCAAAATCAAAGGCCTGCTCGGAATTATCGCCAGCAACAACCGACACCATCGCAGGCCGAATCGTAACGGGCATCTCATCCGTTAGCGTCAGATCGAGCGCCTTATGGATTAGCGCCTTATCATCAGCAATGCCGAGATAGACGTAATATTCCCTCTTCTCCATCGAATTATCCGTTTCCCGGGCAAGCTTATGCAGGGCATCCCAGTCTGCAGCCGTGGCATGCCGGGCAACAATGCCGAACACAACACCCCGCAAATCAGCCGACAAACTGTTGTGATCCGCAAGGAATGTCACAAAGCGCTTGCGGGCTTCGGCGATAATGGACGGATCTGCAATATCCCCGCCGAGAGTAACAAGGATCTGACTGCGCAATACGCCAATGTTATTATCTTCCCCGTGCTTGGCATCCCAGCCGAGCGTTGCCAGCATTGGGGTAAGTACATTGCGGCCATATGCTTTGGCCCTTACCGCATCCGGTGTGTCCTTGAGAAGAGACACCACGCGGCTGACCTGGCCGACAACATTTCCTAGCACCTTGGGGTCCATATCTGACTTAGCACGCCCCACGAGCTCGAGAACGTCTGTCGCCGGCACCACCCCTGCACTACCAAGCGCCGCATAATCACTCAGCAACCCCATTTGATCATAGGCAGACAGCGAGGCAAATCCGTTCGCAATCGTCGCAAACAGCCCTGGTGCATAGAGCGTACGGTAATAGCCAGCCTGACCTGCATTGACGATAACCGCCTGCCCGGCAGCGGTTTCGATAGCCTCTGGCTTTTCCGACACCAGACCACGCCACAGCACACTGCCGTCAGCCTTGGCCACCGTCACCGGAATATGCCACGTTAATGCCTGTTTTCCGCTTTCATCGACAGCAAAACGCGACGGACTTAGCTGGATTCCATTTGATGTTTCGGCAACACGAATCAAAGGAACCCCGGGCAGTAGTGTGAAGTCGTGCGCCACCAAAGAAACCGGTTTACCGGATGATTTATCAAGCTCCGCCCACAGATCATCTGTAACGGTATTGCCGTAGGCGTGTTTTCTCATATACGCACGCACACCATCACGGAACGGTTCCTCGCCCAGATAATCCTCGAGCATACGAATGACGGCAGCACCTTTTGAGTAGGTGATTTCGTCGAATGCCTGACTGGCTTGCAGCACATCTGAAATTGGCTGGATGATGGGATGCGTCCCCATACGGGCATCGCTTTTCATGGCAGCATCTTT
>JBAVPS010000221.1:0-3141 GCA_049693315.1 Rhizomicrobium sp.
ATGCTGTCGATGATCGAGGTCGAATTGCGTTTGTTGTCGATGGCCTTCTGCTCGGCACCGCGCACGCCGAGCACGACCACGGTTTCAATCGTACCATTATCCTGGGCCCAGGCCACGCCGAAGCTGGCGGCCACCCCAAGTGACACCAAGGCACAGCCCAGCGCCGTAGAGGCATATAGCCTACGATTACACTTCATTTGCTCCCCTTCCTTCTCCCGTCAGCGCACGCCCTCTTATGGGAACGGTCCCAGCGGAACCGACTTAAAGGCTGTGCGTCTGCGTCAGGCCAGATTATGAGGAAGGTAAGCGCTTATCAACTACAAGGGGAAGCGCGTGAAATTCTCGTAAGTAACTGTTGCGCGAACACAACGAAAACGCATTCAAAAGTATAAACAGGACTATTGCAGCAGTAAAAATTATTATGAAAAACAGTGTGTTAATCCGGAAAGTGGGGGCGGGCCCAACCAGACCCGCCCAACCAGATGTCCGGGCATAACCGGACTTACTTGGCAGCCGTGCGGTAGACGGCAGGCACCTTGGAGCCAACTTTGGCCAGAGCGGTAGTGAAGGCAGCATCTTTGCAGCTGTTATAGGAAGAAATTTCGAAATCACGCGCCGGGCCCGAGATCGACGGAACCGAACCGCAAACTTCCGTGGAGGCCATGTGCAGGCGATCAAACAGCGCGGCAACACCGGCTTCGCTATTCAGATCGAGGTCGCCGAAGGCAACCTGGGTGTGACGCTCCTGATAGGTGACATCATCGGCCATATGGGCCGGAACAGTCGCAGCCGAGCCAGCAAGGGCGGCGCCACTCAACAAGACCGCAGCAGTCAGCGAAAACAGGATGGATTTTGACATGTTATTATTGCTCCTAAAGATTGGTTAGCCCGTATTGACAAGGAGCATACTGACGATGACTTGTGATGAAGCCGTGATGAAATTTGGGCAACATTGTGAAATTGTGCAGTGCAAAATATGTCTGACACTATTCATAAGGGTATAAAACAGTCATTTTGCAGGACTTTCGTACAATTTTTACGGGTTTGCCGCCAAATTAGGCCACTTGTTCCGCATTGCAGCAATGCGGTGCACAATGGAACGCAAGACAATAAAATAAAATAATGATTCAATTTCATTTTATGTAATACACACAAAAAAAGATGAGCAGCGTATAACCGCTGCTCATATTATGTATAGTTTTGTAAATGCTATTTAATCGCCGATAGCCACGCCATCGCGTCTGGGGTCGGCCGCACCGGCATAACCACCCCTAGTCTTTCCCACAATATGCAATCCGCTGCTCTCGGACGCGTTCGCTTTGACAGAATAGCCCATCGTGGTAAGCGCTGACATAAGCGCTGAGAGGCCATTATCCTTCTCTAGCGTCAGCGGTCCGTTCATCTCGACCACATGGGGCAAAGCCACCGCCTGACGGGGCGACAAGCTGCCATCGATCATGCCGATCAGCGTCGTCGTGACATAGGGAATGATCGCCGGACCACCGGGCGAACCCAGTGCAATGGCAAAACGCCCCTTAGCGTAGAACACAATGGTGGGTGCCATTGCACTCAACGGCCGTTTGCCCGCTGCCGGGGCGTTGGCCACCGCTTCGCCATTCTTAACCGGGGCAAAGGTGAAATCCGTCAACTGATTGTTGAGGAAAAAGCCCCCCACCATCATTTCCGAGCCAAGCACCGATTCCACTGTGGTGGTCATAGTCACCACCTGACCATGATCATCGACAATCGACATATGGCTGGTGCCGCCGACTTCGCTGCTGGTGTGCGGCTTGGCGGGCGGTGCGCCAGCGGGGTGGCCGGGGCTGGCTTCGCCCATATCGCGCGCCGGATCGATCATCTGGGAACGTGCCGCAATGTAATCGCGCGCCAGCAGCCCCGCCACCGGGACCGGGATAAACGCCGGATCACCGAGATAGGCCGCACGGTCAGCAAACGCCAGTCGGCTGGCCTGCGCGAACAGGTGGACTTCCTGCAAGGTGTTGGGCTTCAAATCCTGAGACGGGAACCGCTCCAACATACCAAGGATCTGCAGCACCGCGATGCCGCCCGAGCTGGGCGGCCCCATCGAACAGACCCGATAGCTGCGATACGGGCCGCAAACCGGCTGCCGCTCGACCGCATGGTAACCGGCAAGGTCACCCGCCGTCATGCCGCCGGGATTGCGCGGGGCATGCTGCACGGTGTCGACAATGCTGTCGGCAAGAACGCCATGATAGAAGACCCCGGCCCCGCCTGACGCAATCTGGCGCAGCGTGGCGGCCAGCTGCGGGTTCTTCAGCGTATCGCCAGATGCGACCAGCGTACCGTCAGGCTTGCTGAAATAGGCTTTGACGTTGGGCTCCCACAGCGCCGCCGGATAGGCACGCAAGGTACGGGCAAGCTTCGGCCCGACCGGGAAACCATTTTCAGCCAGTCGTATCGCCGGTTTAAACAGCTTGGCCCACGGCAGATGGCCATATTTGTTATGTGCCATTTCCAGCATGGCCAGCACACCCGGCACGCCGACCGAAAGCCCGCCCGGGATGGCTTCGTTATGGGGGCGCGGGTTACCCGCGGCATCCAGAAACATCTCTGGCCGCGCCGACGCCGGGGCGGTTTCGCGTCCGTCAAAGCTGGTCACTTTGTGATGGGCCGGATCCCACAACAGCATGAAGGCCCCGCCACCGATGCCGGAGGATTCCGGCTCGACCAGCGTCAGCACCAGTTGCGCGGCAATCGCCGCATCCACGGCCGAACCGCCCTGGCGCAGCATTTCCAAACCCGCTTTGGCGGCATAGGGGTTGGCCGCTGCAATCATATGGTGGCGCGCCACAGGTGATACGGGCACAGGCTTCGACGCCGCGGTCAGGGGTGGTGTGATGAGCAGGAGTGAAATAAGCAGCAACAGCCATCGTGACGTTTTCATGGGAACCTCAATTTGCTGTCAGACAGGGGTGTATTGGGCCCAATTATAGCCCACAGGGCGCAAAGGCGTCGATCTGTTCGCCTGCCCCAAAAAAGAACTTCCCCCCGGACAAACCGGGGGGAAGAGTTCACTCTAGGATAGGAGAAATCAACTGAAGGGACTCACCACTTGCCCGTAACGCGGGCGTAAATGTAGCGACCATTATAGCCAAACGG
>JBAVPS010000222.1:0-5971 GCA_049693315.1 Rhizomicrobium sp.
GTTTGTCCAGCATGCCCAGCGCGGCGAGATACAGTTCCAGCAGCGCCTGTTCTTCCTGATAATCGACGGTATCTTTCCGGCGATCACGCACAACCTGGCGGATGATGCCGGTGACAAAGCCATTACCCTTGGCCTCGGCATAGACCTGTTTAATGTCCTCGGTCAGGGCGCGTTTTTCTTCTTCCAGCCGCTCGATCCGCTCGATGTAGGACCGCAACTGTTCCTTGGTAAAAGCGTTCTTGCTCATGATGCAGATCCTTCACTTGCGATGCGGGCGGTGATCAGTTCCGCCGCATACAGAATGGCGCAGCGTTCCATGCGCAGGGCATCGACCATGGGTATATCCAGCCCTTTCACCAGACGTTCAGCGTCGCCCAGCACAGCGGAATAGAAGCGTAAGCCACCGTTGCGCACATCCTGTTCGGTGGTGTCACCCATGGTGCGCCCCCATCATGGCGTGTTCGCCGGTGCGCAGCCGGTTGCGCAGGGATGTAATGTCCTTGTGCAGGGTATCGACCACCGGCAGCAAGGCGGCCCGTTCGGCATCATCAATCCGGCCATCTTCCAGCGCCGCCACCAGCAGCCCGACAAGGTGCGTCACATCCCGGTTGGCAATAATGGTGTATTCGCCGATTGATTTATTGGCGCAGCCTTCGCCCGGCACAAAGGAACCACCGGCCAGCGCCGCAAAATCTTCGGCAAAGGCCGTGGCCTTGCCAAAGCGCGTGATCATACGGGCCTGTTCAAGGCTCATGTTCGGTTTGTCACGCGGATCTGTGTAGCCGTAGACCGATTGTGGGCTGAGCTGCAGCAACGCGGCGGCCTGAACCACCCCGCCCGCCTCGTCCACGGCCTGCGACACCACGGTCTTGATCTCGCCATAAGCGCGCGGCTTCATCGGTTTAAACGCCGGAATTGCAGCGCTCGGTTCTAAGTGCACATTCCGCCCGTGGCGGCTAGGTTGTTTTGCGGGCATCAAAGGGCCTCCTTGCTCAAGGAAAACGAAACTGGGGGCCACCGTCGGCACAGCGTGCGGGCCACACCGCCGGTGGCATCGGCTCAAAGCGTGAGGGGGAACGCCGAGCCAATGGGGGGAACGATGAAGCTATGTCTTGGGGCCAACCCCAAGCTGCCATGCACTGGCATGGAAAACAGCGACACCAATCATCAGATGGTGGCGGGTGCGGCCAGCACGCCGGGCGGCAATCAAGAACCCACCAGCCCAACGCCCGAACAGATTTGTGCGTGTGTGAAAGCGACGGTGCAGACGGAAACAAAACGCAGCGCATCCCGTGTTGAGCGCATTTTTGGTTTCCGCAATACGAACCTTTATCCAAACCGCTTGCAGCGAAAGCCTTTTTACAAGACGCACAAGCGGCGCAACCATGCACATCTGGCGAAGATAAAAATCCTGCCACACAACGCATTCAGCCTGCGTTACGGTCGTCATTTTCTGTTCCGCGTTGCTCATGCAGCGGCTCCTGTGTTGTCAGAATTTTCAGGGATCGGTTCGAAGAAATCCGATGGGGATAGAGCGATACCGCGCTTCTGCGCCTCGGCCAGAATGGTCTGCAGGTGCTGAGCCGGGATCAGACCGCCCGTGCCGCCCCGGGACTTCGGATAGGTCCAGCGGTGAACACGGGTGACGTGGACGCCGGTCATCGCCGCGACGACAGCGTGCCCGCCACATTTGGTTATGATGCGCTTCGCAATGTTCATACGGAGAAATTGCGCAAGTCGCAACGTTATGTCAATAGAAAGTTGCGTTAATCGCCATGGATATAGTTTGCGGTTTTAGCAATAATGGCTACATGGACGCAGAATGGATCAAAAAGCAGCTGGATGCGCACCCGGAGAAATCTCAGGCGGGCCTTGCGCGCGCCCTGGGCGTTGACCCATCAGCCGTTACACGCCTGCTTAAAGGTGCCCGCCTGTTGAAGGCGCACGAGATACCGGTAATCGAGACCTTTTTTGCTACCTCTGCGGCCACGTACCAGCCTACAGCCGCCGTTGTGGACGTTGGCGACTTCCCCAGCAGCACATTCGAGGTGAAGGGCAAAGAGTTTGCCAGCATCCCTGTTTATGATGTGCGGTTTTCTGCGGGCTTTGGGGCGCAGAACGATGTCGAGCTACCGCTCGATTATCATGAAATCAGCATGGCCACGCTGCGCCGTTTTACCGATGCACCGCTGAACAAACTGGTTTTCCTGTGTGTCAGCGGCGACAGCATGGAACCGCTGTTGTTTAACCGCGACTGGGTTCTGATCGACGCCCGACGCACCAACCTTGTTGCCCCCGCCATCTATGCCGTTGTTTTCGACGGCGAAGGCTTCCTGAAGCACGCATCGCGTAATTTGGAAACCGGGGCAGTAACGCTGGCTTCGCAAAACCCGCTCTACCCACCACAGACAATCGCCCAACCAGAGGGCCTACGCATCATTGGCCGGGTCGTTCTGTCAATACATATGCACTGACGGCCCACACCGACAGATATTCGCAATAACACGACTTGCTCATCGCAATGCTGCGAACGCAATTTGTTGTATTTTTCACATTGACATTAATTGCGATTAACGCAATTATTATCCCGTACCACGCATTACGCAGATGGACGGGAGAAACGCATGCCACCAGCAAGCACATACCGCAGCACCATCGCCCAGATTACGATGGGCGATATACTGGATGGCATCGGGTTCATCGCCCTGCTCGTTGCCGCGTGGCTTCTTACCGACATGATCGGGGCACTGCGCACATGAGACGATACCGCCCCACTCTGCTGACGCCACTGGGCCGCGCGGTTATGGCCGCCGCACTCAGCGCCGCCGTCACGCTCTATGCCCTTGGCGCGATCATCACGCACATTGCCCAGCCGCAGCACGGCACCCAGCCAACAACCATTAGCGATAGCACACCATGAGCAACCGCCCGGCAAACATAACCCAAGCCGCCATCACCCGCGCACTGCGGGCCGTAAAACAATCCGGCATGACAATGTCGGTACGGATATTGCCCGATGGCACGATTGATATATCACCAGCACAGCAAAAAAACGCTGACAGCTATGACTTTGCACGCCCATATGACGACACAGATCATCACAAAGGGATCGTGATGTAATGCCCAAACCGCTGCCGCCATTTCTGCGTGGGCAAACGACCAGACATGGCAAGCGCGTCTGGTATGTGCGCCGGGCATCTGTTGGGGTCTGTGTCAGGATATGGTCCGAATTCGATACCCCTGAATTCTGGGCCGAATACCGGCGGGCACTGGAATCCGGCGCAAAGGTGACCAAAACCGGAAAGCATCTTTCCGGTACGATGGCGTGGCTCTGGGATCGTTATCGCGAAACCACCGCGTGGTCGGCACTGGCCAGCGGCACACGCCGCGCCCGTGAAAACATAATGAAACACGCACTGGAAACATGTGGCACCGCGCAGGCGCAAGACATCACCAGAAAAGATATCGTCAATGGCCGCGACCGCAGGCGGGAAACACCTGCGCAGGCCAGAAACTTTCTGGACTGCATGCGCGGTCTGTTCCGCTGGGCTGAAGAAGCCGGGCACGTCAAAACAGACCCGACCGTTGGCGTTCACAACCCGCCCAAGAGGACTGGGCCGGGCTTCCCGGTCTGGACCGAGGATGATGTGGAACAATACCAGCAGCGCTGGCCAGTCGGCACCAAAGAGCGGGTGTGGCTGGATGTGCTGCTCTATACCGGGCTGCGCCGGGGCGATGCTGTCCGGCTGGGCCGACAGCATGTGCGCGACGACATTGCCACCATTCGCACGGAAAAGAGCCAGGAAGAGGTGACGGTAACAATCCCCATCCTTCCCATTCTGGCTGCAACCATCAAAGCCGGGCCGACCGGCGATCTGACATTCATTTGCGGCGAGAACCGCACGCCCCTGACTAAGGAATCGTTTGGCAACATGTTCCGAACCGCCTGCAATGCTGCGGGCGTCAAAAAATCAGCCCATGGCGTGCGCAAGATCGGCGCGACGCGGGCGGCAGAGAACGGGGCTACGGTGGCAGAACTGGAAGCGCTGTTTGGCTGGCGCGGCGGCGGCATGGCCTCGCTTTATACGCGGTCCGCAAACCGGGTCAGGCTGGCCAAGGGGGCTATTGAAAAACTGTCCCTCAGAACAGCCGAAGAACAACAATTGAGCACACCCCCGGTGGCCGGTGAGCACACCAAGGTGTAAAATACTGACTTTTCAATATGTTAGAAAGTTGTTGGTGCGGTCGAGAATTGTGTATTAATCAAACAAATACAACACCTTAAGTACGAATGTGGGGCCAAACCCACATACTGTAATTGTTAGCCTTTTTGAAACGCTGGCCCTCGGCTCTCCCCACCCACAGCGCATCACGAATTAAACGGATAGGGCTACGGTCACTTAAATCGGTGTGGTGAAACGCAAGGAAAACTGGCCGGAATACGCTTTCGTAATGAGAACGCATGGCAGTGCCCTCTCGAACTGTGGCACCTCCAATATCGCTCTAGGATTTTGCGTATGTAATATTATAATTCATATACGAATCATATAGGGACTTACCATGGGGATTGTGAACATAGATGATGATTTGCACGAGCAGGTGCGAAGGGCGAGCAGGGTATCGTGTCGGTCGATCAACGCGCAGGCTGAGTACTGGATTAAGGTCGGCATGCTCTGCGAAACCAATCCGGCGCTCACTTTCACGGAGATCATGAAGCGCGAACTTCGTTCAGCAGGCGTTTCAGCTGAACCACTGGTCAGGTGTGAGGTATGACGAAGCAGCCTGAAGAGCTGGCGTTGCTAGCCGAATCCGGTCGTCTCCTAGCGTCCGTATTCGGACTATTGGATAAAACACCGCTTGTCGGCATGTCGACACTGCAGATCAATGACATAGTTGAGCGCTTCATCGTCGATGATCTTAAAGCTCGTCCAGCCAGCAAGGGCCAATATGGCTACGGCTTTGTGCTCAACTCTTCGGTGAACAATGTGGTCTGCCACGGTATACCATCTCCATCGGACATGCTTGTAGACGGTGACATCGTCAATTTTGACATCACACTAGAGAAGAATGGCTATATCGCCGATTCCAGCAAAACCTATCTCGTTGGAGCTGTCAACTCTATAGCGAAGAGGCTCGTCCGTACCACCTATGAAGCTATGTGGATGGGTATCAGAGCGGTTCGTCCCGGCGCGCGACTTGGAGACATTGGTTGGGCGATCGAACGCCATGCCAAGCGCAATGGCTATTCTGTGGTACATGAATATTGTGGTCACGGCATCGGCCGGCAGATGCATGAGGAACCACAGGTACTGCACTTCGGAAAACCGGGAACGGGTCTCACCCTACGTGAGGGCATGGTTTTCACAATCGAGCCAATGCTCAACCAAGGCCGAAGAAGAGTGAGAACTGAAGCTGACGGCTGGACTGTTGTGACAAAAGACGGGGCACTTTCTGCGCAGTTTGAGCACACAGTTACAGTTACAGCTTCCGGCGTCTTGGTACTGACACTACGTCCTGACGAACGAGGCATGATTAGCTAGAACCATAAGATACAACGCCAATACCCACACACATGATACGGCTTTTCATCCTTCCACCTTTTGTACGAACGCCAACGTGCTGATTAGGTGCGCATCGGGGGAAAAGCCGCATTTGTGCAGCTTCTCCAGGATGGCATTAAATCCCGCAAGACGCAGATCTCGTGGAGGCATATCCGCCAGAGATTCTATCTCTGAGGCCAAAGCATCAATTTCATTTTGACGCGCTTCAGCCTCTTCCGGTCGGAGCATGGCCGACCCAGTTGTTACAGACATATCCGAATAGGCGCGCACATAATCTGCTATGACCCTGAGCACATCATTCGGCGTGATAACCAGCTGATAGCTTGTGCTGCGCCCACGCCCAGGCTCCATGACGAGCACATTCGTACGTATCAAGCCTTCAATGTCGCGGCTGGCAGTGTCCTGGGACG
>JBAVPS010000223.1:0-3606 GCA_049693315.1 Rhizomicrobium sp.
GTGCCGGTGTCGATGAAAAATCCGCTGGTGATGGCGAAATCGAAGGGCCGTTCCTGTTCCATAAGGGTGATTATTATTACCTGTTTGTTTCGACCGGGTTATGCTGCCGCGGCAAGAACAGCACCTATCGTGTAGCGGTTGGCCGTTCAAAAGACATCACCGGCCCGTATCTTGATAAGGCTGGTCGCGACATGGCCAAGGGGGGCGGCACCCCCCTGCTGACGGAAAATAAAAACTGGGCCGGTTGGGGCGGGCAGGGTGTCTATACGTTAGACGGCAAAGAGTATGTCGTCATGCATGCCTATGAAGCTGCCGACAATGATTTTCACCGTTTAAAAATTCTGCAGCTCAACTGGGATAGCAGTGACTGGCCAAGCGTAGATAATAAGGCGATCGATACCTACCGCAGTGTTCAGGTGAAGTAGTCGTTGCCATAAAGATCGTAATTCTGGGAAGAAACCCTTTGGGGCAGCCGCAAATGGGGCCTCAATTAACATCTGGCAGATCATGAAAAGTTCAAAACTTTCGATTCTGGAAAAAATTGGTTTCGGTAGTGGTGATGCAGCCGTCAATATCGTCTGGTCGGCGCTGGCGATCATCATCACCTTTTTCTACACCGACGTTTATAAGCTGAACGTCGCGGATCTGGTTCTGCTGGGTTTCCTGCCGCGCATCATTGATGCGTTTGCCGATGTTGCAATGGGCATCTACACTGACCGCCGTACCACGCGCTGGGGGCGCTATCGGCCGTATCTGTTCGCCTTTGCCATCCCGTTTGGTCTGTCAATCGCGCTGACCTTTACCACCCCGGATCTGCCTTATGTGGGCAAGCTGATCTGGGCCTATGGTACCTATACGCTGATGATGGTGATTTTCACCATGGTCACCATTCCGTACATTTCGCTGCCGGGCGTGATTACCGAAGATCCGCAGGAACGGTTGTCGGCTAACGGCTATCGGTTGTTCTTTGCCAAGGGCGCGTCGCTGATGGTCAACATCTTCGTGCCAATTTTTGCTGCCCGCTGGGGGCAGGCGCATATTGCCGAAGGCTATCATGTTGCCATGATGGTGATGGCGGGGCTGGCGACGCTGATCTTTTTCTTCTGCTTCTTCACGACCAAGGAGCGGGTGCAGCATAAAACCGTGCACATGCCGGTTTCGACACAGGTTAAGCTGCTGGTTCACAACAGCCAGTGGCAGCTGTTGTTCTGGGCCTGCGTGATTGGCACCACCGGTTATATCATTCGCGGTTCGCTGGGGCTCTAT
Source organism: Rhizomicrobium sp. (assembly GCA_049693315.1). Classification (GTDB taxonomy): domain Bacteria; phylum Pseudomonadota; class Alphaproteobacteria; order Micropepsales; family Micropepsaceae; genus Rhizomicrobium. The sequence continues at coordinate 1,267 of JBAVPS010000223.1, forward strand.
TATGCCAAATATTACCTTGGTGGTGATGCCCAGCTGCAATCGACATTCGTTGGCGTTGGTATTATCGGCAACATCCTTGCCATGGTTGTTTCAACGCTGCTGACCAAGTTTGTTTGTAAAATTCAGGTTTTCCGCTGGTCTCAGATCATTACCTTCCTGTTGTGCGTGACGATGTACTTCGCGGTTGGTCAGCATGATGTTTTGCCGGCACTGGTGATTTATTTCCTGATCAACCTCATTGTCGATTTGCAGGGGCCGGTCTTCTGGTCGGCGATTTCCGAAGCTGTCGACTATGGTCAGGTCAAGGATGGCAAACGGGTGGCGGGCCTTGCCTTTGGCGGCATCTCTTTTGCACAGAAGGTTGGCATGGGGATTGGTGCCGGTGTAACCGCCCTGTTGCTGATGATCTTCCAGTATCACGCCAATGTGGTGCAGAGCCAGTTTACCCTGAACGGTATTGCACTCTCGATGACGGTAATATCCGGCGTGTTCCAGCTTATCATGGGGCTGCTCATGTACGGCTATTTCATTACCGATACGTACTACAACGAAAACATCCGCGCTAAAGTTACTCAGGAATCCGCATGACTACGATTAAAATCAAAGCCGATCAGAGCGGCGTCAAGATCAACCCTTACATCTGGGGTATCTTCTTCGAAGACATCAACTTTGGGGCGGACGGCGGGCTTTACGCCGAGCTTATCAAAAATCGTGGGTTTGAATTCCCCGATGCTTTGATGGGCTGGCAGAAGATTTCGCCCAGCAAGGCGCGCGGCACACTGACAGTTCTGAGCGATGATCCCTTTAATGGCGCCAATCCGCATTATGTGCGGATGGCCTCGCAAGGCACCGATGTGTTCGGTGTCGCCAATGAAGGCTTCCGTGGCATTGGTGTGAAGTGTGGCGAGGCCTATAACTTCTCGCTTCAGGTCCGCAAGGTTTCCGGGGCAGCGACGCTGCGGGTTGAGCTGTACGGCAGCAATGGTGCCGTGCTGGCGACCGAGCGTTTGTCTGATTTCTCTGGTGACTGGACTGAAGTGAAGGCGGTGCTGCGCCCATCGGCGACCGATGCAAAAGCCAAGCTGTACCTGCTGCTGGAAGGTGAGGGGACGCTGGATGTCGACTTTGTTTCACTGTTCCCCGAAAACACCTGGAAAAAGCGTCCGGGTGGTTTGCGGGCGGACATGGTGCAGGCCCTGGCCGATCTGAAGCCGGGTTTCCTACGCTTTCCGGGTGGCTGTATTGTTGAAGGCAGCGAGCTGGATAAGCGGTATCAGTGGAAGAATACACTGGGGCCGGTGGAAGAACGCGGCTTTACGATTAATCGCTGGAATTACGAGTTTTTGCATCGTCCGGCGCCGGATTATTTCCAGTCTTTCGGTCTGGGCTATTTTGAATATTTTCAGCTCTGTGAAGACATTGGTGCTGAACCCCTGCCGATTCAGAACTGCGGTATGGCTTGCCAGTTCAATTCCGGTGAATTGGTTCCGCTGGACGAAATCCAGCCCTTTATTCAGGACATGCTGGATCTGGTCGAGTTTGCCAATGGTCCGGTTTCGTCGGAATGGGGGGCGCGGCGTGCGGCGCTTGGCCATCCCGAACCCTTCAATATGAAGGTCATGGGCATTGGCAACGAGCAGTGGGGCCCGCAATATATCGAGCGCTATGAACTGTTCGTCAAAGCGCTTAAGGCGAAGTATCCTGAGATCCTGCTGGTCGCCGCCTGCGGGCCACTGCCGAATGATGAGCGTACGGAGTATCTCTGGCCCAAGTTCCGCGAACTGAAGGCTGATATCGTCGACGAACATTGTTACGACACGCCGTCCTGGTTCTTTGGCAATACCCATCGCTATGACAGCTATGACCGCAATGGTCCGAAGGTGTTCTTCGGCGAATACGCGGCCCAGAGCGATAAGATGGTCAGTGTCGAGAATACCAACAGCCTCGAATGTGCCTTGTCGGAAGCGGCTTTCATGATTGGTATGGAGCGTAACGCCGATGTGGTGCACATCGCTTCCTACGCGCCGCTTTTTGCCCATACCGAGGCCTGGCAGTGGACGCCGGATCTGATCTGGGTCGATAATCTGCAGGTTGTGCCGACGGCAAATTATTATGTGCAGCAACTGTTCTGCCAGTACCGTGGTGATGAAACGGTACCGGTGGAAAATGATGGCGAGACCGCGGAACTGCCGGTTTATGCCGGTGCTGTGCGCGATAACGTGGCGGGCGAGATCATCGTCAAGCTGGTCAATCCGTCGAATGTTCCGGCCGAGGTGCAGATTGAGCTGACCTCGAAGGTTGCGCCGCTGGCAACCGAGATCGTGCTGGGTGGTGCCGGTC
>JBAVPS010000224.1:0-6248 GCA_049693315.1 Rhizomicrobium sp.
CTTCAAGGGCATTATCGACATCGTGTCGATGAAGGCTCTGGTCTGGCACGAAGAACAGCTCGGTGCGAATTTCGACGAAATTGAAATTCCGGCTTAGTATGCTGATAAGGCTGCCGAACTCCACACCCAGCTCGTTGAGATGGCCGTGGAAGAGGACGAAGCGCTGCTCGAAGCCTATCTCGAGGGCATTTTGCCGAGCGTTGCAGACATCAAGCGCTGCATCCGCAAGGGCACCAATAACTTCAAGTTCGTGCCGGTTATGTGCGGTTCGGCCTTCAAGAATAAGGGTGTGCAGCCGCTGCTCGACGCCGTTGTCGACTATCTGCCGTCGCCGCTCGATGTTCCGCCGGTCAAGGGTCATATCCCGGGCAAGGATGAGCAGGAAGCCGAACGCAAGTCTGACGACAAAGAACCCTTCTCGGGTTTGGCGTTCAAGATCATGGACGACCCCTTCGTCGGTTCGATCACCTTTGTGCGCATTTACTCGGGCATGGTGACTTCCGGTACGGGCGTTCTGAACTCGGTCAAGGACAAGACGGAACGCGTTGGCCGTATGCTTCGCATGCATGCCAACGATCGTGAGGACGTTAAAGAGGCCTATGCTGGCGACATCGTCGCTTTCGCAGGTCTTAAGCTGACCACCACGGGTGAGACGCTGTGCGATCCGAACAATCCGATCATCCTGGAAAAGATGGAATTCCCCGATCCCGTGATCGAGGTTGCCATCGAACCCAAGACCAAGAGTGACCAGGAAAAGATGGCGATGGCGCTGCAGCGTCTGGCCCAGGAAGATCCCTCGTTCCGCGTCTCGTCTGACGTCGAATCGGGCCAGACCATCCTGAAGGGCATGGGCGAACTGCACCTCGACATTAAGGTCGACATCTTACGTCGTACCTACAAGGTCGATTGCAATGTCGGCGCGCCGCAGGTTGCGTATCGCGAAACCCTCTCGCGTGCAGTTACGGTCGATTACACCCACAAAAAGCAGACCGGCGGTGCTGGTCAGTTTGCCCGGGTCAAGATCGAATTCGAGCCGTTGCCGCCGGGTTCGGGTTATGTGTTCGAGAATAAGGTCGTCGGTGGTGCGGTTCCGAAGGAATTCGTTCCGTCCGTTGAAAAAGGCATCAAGGTCCAGAAAGAAACTGGTTTGATGGCCGGCTTCCCGGTGATCGATTTCGGGGCCCGTCTGATCGACGGTGCGTTCCACGAAGTTGACTCGAACGCGATGACCTTCGATATCGCTGCCCGCGCGGCGTTCCGCGAACTCGCGGAAAAGAAGGCGGTCAAGCTGCTTGAGCCGATCATGAAGGTCGAAGTTGTGGCACCTGAGGAATTCCTCGGCGGCGTCATTGGCGACCTGAACTCCCGCCGTGGTCAGGTGCAGGGCACCGACAGCCGCGGCAACGCCCAGATCGTCACCGCAATGGTGCCGCTGGCGAACATGTTCGGCTACATCAATACTCTGCGTTCGATGTCGCAAGGTCGCGCGCAGTACTCGATGCAGTTCGACCATTATGAGCAAGTTCCGCAGGCGATCGCGGAAGAGATTACGAAGAAGTACACCTAACGTCGGGATACGGAGAAGACCACCATGGCGAAGGCCAAATACGAGCGGACGAAGCCGCATTGCAACATCGGGACGATTGGTCACGTCGACCACGGCAAGACAACGCTGACGGCGGCGATCACGAAGGTGCTGGCTGAATCTGGCGGTGCGACGTTCACGGCGTACGACCAGATTGACAAGGCGCCTGAAGAAAAGGCTCGCGGCATCACGATTTCGACGGCGCACGTCGAATATGAGACAGCGAACCGTCATTATGCGCACGTTGATTGCCCCGGCCATGCTGACTATGTGAAGAACATGATCACGGGTGCGGCACAGATGGATGGCGCGATTCTGGTTGTGTCTGCCGCTGACGGCCCGATGCCGCAGACGCGCGAACACATCCTTCTGGCCCGCCAGGTTGGCGTGCCCGCGCTGGTCGTCTTCATGAACAAGTGCGACATGGTCGATGATCCGGAGCTGCTGGATCTGGTTGAGATGGAAGTTCGTGAGCTTCTGTCGAGCTATCAGTTCCCCGGCGACGATATCCCGATCGTTCGTGGTTCGGCGCTGTGTGCTCTGGAAGACAAGAGCCCGGAACTTGGCAAGGAAGCGATTCTGAAGCTGATGGCGGAAGTTGACGCGTATATTCCGCAGCCGGATCGTCCGATTGAACTGCCGTTCCTGATGCCGATCGAAGACGTATTCTCGATCTCGGGCCGTGGTACGGTTGTGACCGGTCGTGTTGAGCGTGGCATTGTCAAGGTTGGTGAAACGGTTGAGATCGTCGGTATGAAGCCGACGTCGACGACCACGGTGACCGGCGTTGAAATGTTCCGCAAGCTGCTCGATCAGGGCCAGGCTGGTGACAACATCGGTGCGCTGTTGCGCGGTGTTGACCGTAATGGTGTCGAACGTGGTCAGGTTCTGTCGAAGCCGGGTACGGTGACCCCGCATACCCAGTTTATGGCGGAAGCCTATATCCTGACGAAAGAAGAGGGTGGCCGTCATACGCCATTCTTCACCAACTATCGTCCGCAGTTCTACTTCCGTACGACGGACGTGACGGGTATGGTGAAGTTGCCGGAAGGCACCGAGATGGTGATGCCTGGCGACAACATTACGATTGAAGTTGATCTGATCGTTCCGATTGCGATGGAAGAAAAGCTTCGCTTCGCTATCCGCGAAGGCGGCCGCACAGTTGGTGCCGGTGTCGTCGCTTCGATCATAAAGTAGGGGCCGGAAATTCGGCCGTTGGCCGTCTCGGAGAGTTAATCTATGCAAGGTCAGAATATCCGTATCCGGCTTAAGGCCTTCGATCACCGCATCCTCGATAATTCGACGCGGGAGATCGTAAATACGGCGAAACGCACTGGTGCGCAGGTCCGCGGTCCGATTCCGCTGCCGACAAACTTTGAGCGTTTCACGGTTAACCGTTCACCGCACGTCGATAAGAAGAGCCGTGAACAGTTTGAAATCCGTACCCACAAGCGTCTGCTCGATATCATCGATCCGACGCCGCAAACGGTCGACGCGCTGATGAAGCTCGACCTGGCGGCTGGTGTTGATGTCGAGATCAAGCTTTAAGGAGTAGCGCGATGCGCACAGGCGTCATCACGCAGAAGGTTGGCATGACCCGTCTTTTTCTGGAAGACGGTAAGCATGTGCCGGTCACGGTTCTGAAGCTCGATGGCTGTCAGGTCGTGGCGCGGCGTACCGCCGAGACTGATGGCTATACAGCTGTTCAGCTCGGGTCGGGTTTTGCCAAGCCGAAGCGTTTGACCAAGGCCGACCGTGGTAACTTTGCCAAGGCCGAAGTCGAGCCTAAGAAGAAGTTGGCGGAATTCCGCGTCGATCCTGAGAATCTCTTGGATGTCGGCGATTTGATCCAGGCGGATCACTTCGTTGCTGGCCAGAAGGTTGATGTGACCGGCGTTACCATCGGTCGCGGTTTTACCGGCGCTATGAAGCGTTGGAACTTCCGCGGTTTGGAAGCCACCCATGGCGTGTCGATCTCGCATCGTTCGCTTGGTGGTACCGGTGGCCGTCAGGATCCGGGCAAAACCTTCAAGAATAAGAAGATGCACGGGCATTACGGCGTTGACCGTGTTACCACGCTCAACATCGAGATCGCCAAGGTCGATGTCGACCGCGGACTGATCATGGTGCGCGGCGCAGTGCCGGGCTCCAAAGGGGGCTGGGTTATGGTGCGCGATGCGGTCAAGCAGGCGCTGCCCAAGGATGCTCCGATCCCCGCTTCAGTTAAGAAGCGCGAAGCTAAGGTGGTTGAGGGCTAAAGCATGAAAACGAAAGTCTTTTCCCTCGATAATCAGGCCAAAGGCGACGTCGAGCTCGCCGATGCGGTGTTCGGTCTCGAACCCCGCGCTGACCTGATCCAGCGTGTTATCGTGTGGCAGCTGGCCAAGCGTCGTGCCGGCACCCATGCGATGCTGACCCGCGCCGAAGTCAACCGGACGCATAAGAAGGTCTACAAGCAGAAGGGCACTGGCCAGGCTCGTCACGGCAGTCGTACCGTGTCGCAGTATGTTGGTGGTGCCAAGGCGATGGGCCCCGTGCCGCATAGCCATGCTTTCGATCTTCCCAAGAAGGTCCGTGCGCTTGGTCTCAAGCATGCTCTCTCGGCTAAGGCCCAGAAGGGTGCGCTGGTGATCCTCAGCGAAGCCGCAGTCAACGAAGTCAAAACCAACACTTTGGCGAAGCAGCTGAAGGCCCTGGGCGTCGAGAATGCCCTGGTGGTTGATGGTACCTTCGATGACAAGTTCGCGTTGTCTGCTCGTAACCTGGCGTCGGTTTCGCTGGTTGCCGTGGCCGGTATCAACGTCTACGACATCATGCGCAAAAACACGCTGGTGCTGACGGCGGCGGCGGTCAAATCGATCGAGGAGCGTCTGGCATGAAGACCGTGCACGATGTCATTCTGTCGCCGGTGATTACCGAAAAGGCGACCAAGCTGACGGAAGTCAATCAGATTGTCTTCCGGGTAGCGATGGACTCGACCAAGCCGCAGATCGCTAAGGCGGTTGAGGAATTGTTCAAGGTCAAGGTCAAGGCGGTTAACACCGTTCGGGTCAAGGGCAAGAGCAAGACGTTCCGCGGCGTGCGCTTTACGCGCAGCGACTCCAAGAAAGCGATCGTGTCCCTCGAAGAGGGCCACCAGATCGATATCACGACGGGGTTATAAGATGGCGCTCAAACACTATCGGCCCATAACCAACGGACAGCGCCAGCTGGTGCTGATTGACCGCAGCGGCCTGCATAAGGGCGGTCCGGTCAAGTCGTTGGCCAAAGGCAAGACTTCTAAGGGCGGCCGCAATAACACCGGTCGTATTACCGTCCGCTACCGCGGCGGCGGGCATAAGCGCCTGTATCGTCTCGTCGATTTCAAGCGCACCAAGTTGGGTGTGCCGGCGACGGTGGAGCGGTTGGAATTCGATCCCAATCGTACGGCCTTTATTGCCCTGCTCAAGTATAAAGATGGCTAGCTCGCTTATATCCTGGCGCCGCAGCGTCTGGCCGTTGGTGATGTCGTAATCGCTGGCGACAAGGTTGACATCAAACCCGGCAACGCAATGAAGCTTGGTTCGATGCCCGTCGGCACCATCGTGCACAATGTCGAGCTGAAGCCCCTCAAGGGTGGACAGATGGCTCGGTCGGCCGGGACTTATGCGCAGTATGTTGGTCGTGACTCTGGTTACGCCATCCTGCGTCTGAACTCGGGCGAAATGCGCAAAGTGCGGCTTGACTGCATGGCGACAGTGGGCGCGGTGTCAAACCCCGACCACATGAACGAGATCGAGAGTAAAGCTGGTCGTGCAGTATGGAAGGGCAAACGCCCCCATGTTCGCGGCACGGCGATGAACCCAGTCGATCACCCCCACGGCGGCGGCGAAGGCCGTACCAAGGGCGGCCGCAACCCGGTTACACCGTGGGGCAAGCCGACCAAGGGCGCCAAAACCCGCAAGAACAAGCGCACCACCAAGTACATCGTGCGTTCGCGCCACGGCAAGACGCAAGGATAGTTTGAGATGGCACGTTCGGTTTGGAAAGGCCCGTTCGTCGACGGCGATCTGCTGAAGAAGGCGGAAACCGCGCGCAGTTCCGGGCGCAAGGATGTGATCAAGACCTGGTCACGGCGTTCGACGGTACTGCCGCAGTTCGTGGGACTGACTTTCGGTGTCTACAACGGCAAGAAACACATTCCCGTTCTGGTTACCGAGGATATGGTTGGTCACAAGTTAGGCGAGTTCTCGCCGACGCGCACCTTCCATGGCCACGCGGCGGGCGACAAGAAAGCGAAGAGGGACTAATGGGCAAGAAAGCACGCGAACGCGTTCTCGCCGATTATCAGGCGAAGGCCATTGGCCGCGCAATTCGTATCTCTCCGCGCAAGCTAGGGCTTGTGGCGCAGGCAATCCGTGGTAAGACGGCGGAGAAGGCGCTCAATGAACTGACTTTCTCGCCCAAGCGCATTGCTGGGTCGGTGAAGAAGGTTCTGGAGTCGGCGATCGCCAACGCGGAAAACAATCACGATCTCGACGTCGATGATCTGGTTGTGACGGAAGCGTCGGTCGGTAAGAACATTATCATGAAGCGCTTCCAGGCTCGTGCCCGTGGGCGCGGCGCCGGGATCCAGAAGCCGTTCTCTCAGATCACCATCGTGGTCTCCGAGAAAGGTAAGCTG
>JBAVPS010000225.1:0-3122 GCA_049693315.1 Rhizomicrobium sp.
GAGGAATGCGTGTCTGACATCGATACCAATTTACCTGAAAGCCCTAAACCTGCGCAAAACCGGTTTATGTTAGGGGTTGTGATTGCCTTGGGCGTGCTGATCGTCCTCGGACTGGGTGCGCTTATCGCAGGAATCGTGCTGGGCGGAAACAGCCATTCTGATTCTACCCCCACCATGGTTACCACCGCCAAACCGATCAAGGCCGGTAAACCGGTTTCGATGCATCTGGCCCCCGGTTTTAAGATTTTAAGCACAGACACCCAGCCGGGCCGGTTGATTTTGCACGTGCGCTCAACCACCCAGGACGAAATCGACATTATCGATCTGGAAGACGGCCGCCTGATCTCGCATATCGACGCCACCGCCCCGCAATAAGCCCGGACGCCGGGGAACAGGGCCAGCCATAAGCCAGGCAGCCCCCGCCCCGGCGAAATTTAACGGTTTTGCGGCAGCAGGCTCTTGCAGTCTGCTGCCCGGGGCCGCTATAAGCGCGGCGCAAACCGCACGCTCCCATCGTCTAGCGGTCTAGGACGCGGCCCTCTCAAGGCTGAAACACGAGTTCGATTCTCGTTGGGAGCGCCAAGCTTTTTCAATGATTTATGGCGCGTTATGCGATAGCCAGAATCTTGGCTAGCTACCACATAGCTACTTTATTTCAACCTCACTCCGACCTATTGCATATCCTTCATCTTGCGCATGCGTGGCCCTAATGTGCCTCTAACTTGGAAAAGACTTTGGCGGGTGCGGCTGTTGAACTGCGGCCTGCGACAAATTGTGTGTTAAAATCAGTCATTATCGATAGATTTTGAAGCTTGCGATTTACCTGAGCGAAATCACCTGTGTCCTGTTCTGGTTCGGTCACGCAGCACAGGTCGAACATGTATAGCTCTCCCATCCCGGATTTTATTTCCCCACTTAATGACGAGTACATTTCAATTGAACGAGCCGCGCATCTTATCGCGAGCGAGCTAGAAGGCACCGATGTCGCGTCGGCCTTGGAGATGTTCAAGCACGCGATTTTTTCTCGCGAGTTCGATTACAACACGTCGCCAATTCCTGGAATACCAATTCATGATGATCGCAATTACCCACTAGTTGCTATTGAAGCGCCTGGAGCGGAAACCGGCGTCTCACAAGAAGTGCCGGTGAATAGTCGCCCCCAGAAACGTTATGGCTTCAACGCCGAAGGAATTGCGGAGAGGCTCGATCACCAAAAGATCCTTCCGGAAGGCATCGAACCTTTAAATGATTTCATGAACCGTCAAGCTGACGATCCTCATGCAATTGGCGCTATAGCCAAAAAGCGATGGATAGAAGCATCTCTTAAAAATCTGGCTCTCATTTCTCTTGCTGCCTACCCTGCGAAAGCTCAGGCACTTATTCGCGATATATATTTTTTTAAACCCAAGCTTATTGCGTGGATGGAACTTAAAGACCATCGAATTCCTAACGGCCTCGAGCAGTGGCGGAACCGCTATTCCGGTGACCGAGCTGATGAGGCGCTCACGTCGTTCGATCAAGCTGAGGCGGTACCCTCTGGAGTTTCGCCTCTGCCAACACGCGACGCAAAATCCCCTGCGCAGCGCGGTGCTCCACCGAAGGCAGCTTGGCTGCGCGCGTACGAGTTGGGTCCTCAGCTGCGGGAGGCTCACCCGTCACTTTCTAACAAACAAATTGCGGCTGAGATATTCAGGCGCCTATCGCTAGAATTCGACGAAAAGGATGTTCCCTCCGAAAAAACGATTTATCGTCGGATGAAAGATATACTCCTATCAGGGGCTTAGCGCTCCTCGCCAGATATCCACATTGGGAAGGCATTTAACGAAATCATTTTCCTTTTTTGTCGTTTCCGCCGCTGGTTGGCTGATTTCCGTAGCTCATATTTGCGGAACATTGCCATGGCTCTATCCACCAGTGAACTTCCTGGTCTCGATGAGGTTTTAAAAAGTTGCCCTGGCTGGCTCGACGAAGCTGTTGATACCGTCGAAGCCAGTCGGATTATTGGTTGCGCAGTCGCAACCCTTAATACGTGGCGGTCACGGGGTGGCGGCCCACTGTTCATAAAGGTTGGCGGGCGAGCGGTCCGCTATCAGCGCCGTCAACTCTTTCAGTTTCTTGCGGAACACCGTCGGCGGAATACCTCTGACACCTGCGTTACACAGCGGGGAGCAGTTGACCATGACTGATCACTGCCATGACCTTCGATCAGGTCAGCATCCGCCACGCACTCTCGCGTTAGCCAGCAAATACAGGAAATACCGCGAGCGTTCAAATTCCGTCACCGTATCGCACTCCCATGCCAACCAGGAAATCAGCCGCAGGCACGTGCGTGAGGTGTGGTTCTATCCTGTGACGATCCAATGGATCGTCACTTTCTCGGAGGTCTGCTGATGCGCCTCATACAGCATTCCATCAGGATTCCGATTAATCTCGACAGAGCGTTACGTCAACTCGCCGCGTCACGAGAGGTGAGCCAGTACTCTGTTCTCGGCGAATGTGTCCGGATTGGGTTGGCAACTCTATCAAGCAGTGACAAGCCAACTCAGGCTATACCTGAGTTGGTGCGTGAGGCTGGCGCAATGCGTGCCGAACTAGCGCACACAGAGCGTCTCATAGAGCGGTCTCTCTATACGGCGTGTGCAGCCTATGTTTACAGCCGCGTCGCTGCCAGTGGGCGGACAGACGAGACCAAGCTATCTCGCGAAATAACCGAGGCGTTTGACCGCCAGCTTCAGTTGGCCGGAGATGAGCAATGAGCGACACAAACGAACGTCGTGCGCATGCCGACGCTGTGCGCGCTATAAATCGCGCAGCTATGGCTTCTCGCTCACGTACGGCAGCTAAGGTAATCCTCGCAGTTGTTGTTTTGGCTGTAGTGGTAACGGCTAATTTAGCCATTGATACGGAACAACTCCGACTAGCTTGCCAATTCTGGGTTGCCTTGGTTTGGAAATGGGTGATGGCGGGGACTAGTCATGATGCCCCCATTGTCGCCACCGTTAACGGAACAGTCTACTCCACAAGCATTCAGTCGCTGGCGGCAAGTGTGTATGTTGGCCGGATCGCAGGCGCAGTTGGTCTGCGTCTGCTTCTGGGTGGGGTGGCCGGGCTCGGTTTAGGGC
>JBAVPS010000226.1:0-3679 GCA_049693315.1 Rhizomicrobium sp.
CTGTAAATACTGACTGATCAGCTGTGTCGGTTTGCAGGGAAAGCTGCGCAAGGTCGATCGCGCCCAGCCGGGAAAGTCACGATACAGAAAGAGACTTTTGCGGGCTTCGGGAAACAGCGCCATCAGCGGGCGTACCGCCAGCGAGACATCCGAGCGAAATTTGATCACCAGTTTGCCCCCGCCTGCCAGTGTGGTGGCAAGGTCTGCGGTCATATGCTGCAAGGCGGGACCGACCGCAGCGAAAAGTCCCTTTGGGTCGGCATCAAACAACATGCTGGCCGTGAACTGGGTATAAAAATCCGGTTCTGAAACCGCCGCCAATCCCGCCGCATTCAGCATCTGACACAGCAAGGTACTGCCGCAACGGCCTGCCGAGAACAAAAACAGTGGTGCCACCGCTGCCGGGGTCTGATGCCAGGGGCGCAAGAATGCCTGTGCCGCGTTGCGCCGGGCATAGAGATAATAAAACGGGGCAGTGCGGGCGGTGCTGGCATCAAGCCCGCCCAGATAGACGATTTTGCGGGCCGGAATATCGAGGCAGTAGGGCAGCGCCTTTTGGTATTGATCCGGCGCAGCAGGCTGGAACGGGCCATAACTGAAATCGCCGGTGGAGGCGCAGACAAAATTATCCTGATTGTGGCGGGCGAGGATGGCGGCCTGTTCTGTCCTGACGGGTGTCAGGGATGCAGGGGCTGCCGGTGTCGGGGCTGTTGGGGCGGGGGATAGGGGTGTTGGCCCGCTACTTTTGTCCCCAGTATGGCTTTGGTCCGAAGCGATACGCATCGATGATCCGTGGACGGATTTCATCGCGCATAAAAGCGCAGAGCTGTCGGCTTGGTTTGCCCACAAACGGGAAATATGTATCGCTTTGTCTTGCTACCGCCACATCTGCCGCAGGCTGGTGCAAAAGCGAAGCCTGTGCCTCAGGCTCAGACTTCGTGGCAAGCGCAATCCGGGCAGACCTCGGTCTCGATCGTGATGTGGCTTAAACCGGGATAGCGCAGGGTCAGCTGGTGTTTGATCTCGTCCGCATCCAGCGGGCTGGCCGCGATCAGCGACAGGATCAGGCCGCGATGGCCCGGTCCCAGCCGCCAGAGGTGAAAATCACTGATGGTGACGGTGAAGCTGCGGTTGAGCCATTCTTTGATGTTATGGGCCAAAGCGGGGTCGTCTTCCACATCCAGCAGCACTTTGGCGCTGTCGCGCATCAGGCCGACCGACCACAGCCCGATCATCACCGCACCGACCAGACCGGCCAGCGCATCGGCCCAGGCAATCTGGAAGAAATAGCCCGCCAGCAGTGCGGCGATGGCCAGCACACTGGTCAGCGCGTCGGTCACGACATGAATATAGGCGGCCCGCATATTATTGTCGGTGGCATGGCTGTGATCGTGGTCATCATCATGGTCATGACTGTGACCATGGCTATGGCTATGGCTGTGGCTATGGCCGTGGCCGTGCGGTGTGTGCAGCAACGCGGCGCTGATGATGTTGATCAGAAGGCCGATAACCGCAATGAACAGGGCTTCGCCATAGGCAACCTGTTGCGGGGTGATGAAGCGCCACAGGGATTCGGCTGCCACGCCCAGCCCTAAAATGCCCAGCACGATGGCACTGGCAAAGGCCGACAGATCGCCAAACTTGCCCGATCCGAACGAGAAATAGCCCGCGCCGTTGTAGCGGCGGGCCAGCGCATAGGCGAGCGCGGCAAGGCCCAGCGCCCCGGCATGGGTCAGCATGTGAACGCCGTCGGCCAAAAGGGCCATCGAGCCGTAAATCAGCCCGGTGGTGATCTCCACCACCATGAAAATGACAGTTAGTGCTGTGACCAGCGCGGCGCGTTTTTCGGCCCGGCCGTGATCCTGACCAAGGAAATGGTGTCCGTGGGTATAGCGGGCGTGATCATGGGCGCTGGGGGCGGTCATGACCTGAAAATAACGCCGAGGAAAGGCCTTGGCGAGCGTTTTGTCGTCACAGCAATCCTCCCCGCTCAGCCCGGCGGCGGGCCGTGCATATAGCTTTCGACCAGCGAACCGGCAATCAGCCGCCAGCCATCAACCAGCACAAAGAAAATCAACTTGAACGGGACGGAAATGATGATCGGGGGCAGCATCATCATACCCATACTCATCAGGATCGAGGCCACCGCCATATCGATGATGAGGAAGGGGACATAAATCAGAAAGCCGATCTCAAAGGCCCGTTTCAGCTCCGAAATCATGAAGGCCGGGGCCAGCGTGGTGATTTTGATGTCCTGTGGTGCCTTGTCCTTTTCACCAGACATATCGACGAACAGTTTCAGGTCGGCCTTGCGCACATGCTTGAGCATGAACTGCTTCATCGGCACTTCGGCGCGGCTAAGGGCCTCCTCGGTCGAAATCTGATTGGCCATCAGGGGCTTGATGCCCGCGCTATAGGCGTCGTTGAAGGTCGGCGTCATCACAAACAGCGTCAGAAACAGCGACAGGCTGATCAGCACGGTGTTGGGCGGGGTGGTCGACGTACCCAAAGCGGTGCGCAGGATCGACAGCACCACCACGATGCGCACGAAGCTGGTCATCATGATGAGGATCGACGGCGCCACGCTTAAAATCGTGATCAGCGCGATGATCTGCATCATGCGGTCGGTGAACAGCCCGCCGCCGGAAAAATCGATCGATAGGCCACTGTTTGCCGCCGGTGCGGCAAGGGCTGCCCCGCTGCAGATCAGCCCTGCCAGTGCAACCAGACCCGCCCAGCGGGCGATGCGCCGACCGTTCATACCGTGGGCCCCCCATCCTGGGGCGGCGGGGCTTTCGGGGGCGTTTTGTGCAGATACATGGCGATGTTTTGCTGAATCTTTTGTGTGGTCCGGGCCGTGATGGCGGCGAAAAGGGCGGTCAGGGGCGCGCCCTGAAGCAACGGGGCCTTAAGCTGCTGGCACTGCACATCCGCCGTGGTGGGTGCATCGGCCTGCGCCCTGGCTGCCAGCGCTGGATCTGCGGACTGATCTGGCGGTGCAGGAATGTTGCTCTCGATCACACTGCTTCCTTCCGGGCCAATCAGCACCAGATGCTCCACATTGTCGCGGCGGATCAGGCATACCCGTTGGCGCGTCGAGACGATGACGGTTTCCACAATACGCAGGCGGCGCACACCGGCAGGCTTAACCAGCCCCGGCAGGCCGAATCGCTTTGCGCCATAGGCGGCAAAGCCGATTAACCCCACCACCAGCAGTAATGCGCCGAAATAACGCCACAGATCGATTACGTCCATTGTGTATCGGTGTAAGAATCCCCGCCCCTATCAAAGGCCGTCATGTTTAATCCGGCGTTAAAGCGTGGCTGGTATACCGGGTAGTTGTTGCCGGTGGGCAATTTTTATTAGGCAAAATTTCACTGGGAAGATTTTTCCTAGTTTGTTAAGTCAGGCTTAATTGTTATCGCGCAGCATGGCACGGCTATTGGGGGGCATCATCCATAGGATGGGGTTAAGCGAGTTTTCGCCATGGATATGACTGACGTTCCGCTTTTTTCGATGTTGAAGCAGCGCATGGGCTGGCTCGGCCAGCGTCAGGGCGTGCTGTCACAGAATGTGGCCAATGCGGATACCCCGAAATACACGCCTAGCGATCTGAAGCCGATCGATTTCGAGAAAGAGTTGCGTACGGCCAGTGCCCCGGTCGGTAACGGCGTTTCAA
>JBAVPS010000227.1:0-3765 GCA_049693315.1 Rhizomicrobium sp.
GGTTATCGACGCTGAGCGACAATTCGATCAGATAACCGGTCAGAAACTGCAGTGCGGTTTCACTGCCGCGCCAAAAGTAGAGTGCGCCGTTAAACAAAAGTGCCGCGCCGATCCAGATACCACTCCAGATTAATGCCTGGCGCATAGACACATCCTGACTTTTGCGACGGAAGACACCGAGATCCATGGCCAGCAGGCAACCGACGATCAGGGCAAAAACAATCAGAAACCAGGTCTGGGTGGCCATGGTGTACATCCTTTGGTTGTGTCGTAGGTATAGACCATGTGCGGCACATAAAAGAGGGAATGACGCCGTATTTTTTCAATAAAACAAAATATCGGGCTTTAAACCGCCTAAAACTGTGGTTTAATGATACTAATAAACGTGTCAAAATTGCACCCGAATGGATGTTTCCTGCTGAGAAGGAGTAAACATGCCTGAATTTTCCAGTCCCTTCAGCGTGTTAAAACACGACCGGCCCTTGACCGAGGCCGAACTGGTCCGCGCTCTGCGCTTCATGGTCTGTGCGGAATACGAAGCGACCCAGCTTTACGAGCAACTGGCCGAATCCACGGATAACGCATTGGCGCAAAAGGTCCTCCAGGACATCGCGGACGAGGAACTTGTCCATGTCGGTGAGTTCCAGCGCCTGATCAAAGAACTCAATCCCGGCGAGGCGGAGGTTTACGCCCGTGGCGAGGCTGAGGTGGAGGAGGAATTTCTGGGCGGCCCCGCGCCCGGTGCGCCCCCACCGGCCAATGGCGTTGGTCTGGGTATCGGCAGTCTGAAATCGTGATGATGCGGGACAGGAGATAGTTATGGATATTCTGCGTAGAGCCTTAGCCCCGATCAGTACCGAAGCCTGGCAGCTGATTGACGCCACTGCGAAAGACGCGCTCAGCACCAATCTGTCGGCGCGTAAATTCGTTGATTTCGACGGGCCGCATGGTCTGGCCTATGCCGCGGTGCCGCAAGGCCGCCTGAACGTGGTGCAGGAAACCACGAGCAAAACATTAGGTTATGGCGTGCACAAGGTGCAGCCTTTGGCCGAAACGCGGCTCTATTTCGATTTGCCGCTGTGGGAGCTGGATAATATCGCCCGCGGGGCCAAGGACATTGATCTTGATCCGCTTCTGGAAGCCTGCCGCACGGTGGCTGGGTTTGAAGATGCGGCGGTGTTCAGTGGGCTGGAACCGGCAGGGATTACGGGCCTGCACACCGTGGTGGCGGGGCGGCAGATCCCGTTGCGGCTGGATGCGGACGCCATCATCGATGCGGTCGGTGCGGCGCAGGGCCAGTTGCTGAAAGCCGGTGTGGCTGGCGGCTATAATCTTGTCGTCAATTTGGCGCTGCTGAAATTCCTCGCTCATCCGGTGGCGGGGGGCACATTGCGCACGCTGATCGAAGCCCAGATCGGTGGCAGGGTGCTCTATTCCGCCGCGGTCAAGGATGCGCTTCTGGTGGCGGCCCGTGGCGGTGATGCTGTGCTGACGGTTGGGCAGGATCTGGCCATCGGTTATCATACTCAGACCAGCAGTGCGGTGACCCTGTTCCTGACCGAAAGCTTTACCTTCCGCGTTATTACGCCGGAAGCGGTGGTTGGGTTTGTGCTTTCATAAAAAGCCTGTTGGTATTGGATTTTAACGCCCGGCTGTTTTGTGCAGCCGGGCTTTTTTTTCGCCGTGCCGGAAAGGAGGAGGCACAAAAAATACGACGGCAAAGTTATTTGCCGCCGTATTTTCACTGCTTCAGGATAGGGTGTGCCTAGAGCCACTGCACTTTAAGAATTTCGTAGGAGCGGGCACCACCGGGGGCCGCCACCTCGACCGTGTCACCCTCGGCCTTGCCGATCAGCGCACGGGCAATCGGCGAGGAAATCGAGATGCGGCCGGCTTTGGCATCGGCTTCGAAATCGCCGACGATCTGATACTTTTTCTTGCTGCCGGTATCTTCGTCTTCCAGTGTCACGGTGGCGCCAAACTTGATCGCACTACCGGACAATTTTGACACATCGATCACGTCGGCGCGGCCGATCAGATCTTCCAGTTCAATCACGCGACCTTCAATGAAAGCCTGCTTTTCCTTGGCGGCATGGTATTCAGCATTTTCTGACAGATCGCCATGCGCGCGAGCCTCCGCAATGGCGCGGATGATCGCCGGACGTTCGATATTCTTGAGTTGGTCCAGCTCAGCCTCGGCACTTTTGTAGCCGCCGGCGGTCATCGGTATACGTTCCATGTCCTCAAAACCCTGATAAGAAGAAAACGACCTCCCGCCATAGTGCTATGGCAGAGCGGCTAAGCCCGGATAAGACGCAGCACCACCACGCGAGAGACGGTCTTAATTGTCCAAATGCGACGCGGGCGCCTGTGAACTGTAAGACTGGAGGCTGGCGACTTCAAGGGACCCTTCGCGTAAGGCTGAAATGGCCTCGGTTGCAGCCCGCGCACCCGCAAGGGTTGTGTAGTAGGGCACTTTCATGGTTAGCGCCGTCCGCCGGATCGAGGCGGAGTCGGTCAGTGCCTGCGAGCCTTCCGTGGTGTTGATGACCAGCTGAACATCGCCATTTTTGATGGCATCGACGATGTGGGGGCGGCCTTCCAGCACCTTATTAATCGGCTTAACCGTGATCCCGGCCTCGCTCAGCACCTGCGCGGTGCCGCGGGTGGCGATGATCTCGAAGCCCATTTTGACCAGAGCTTTGATCGGCGTCACAGCTTCAGGCTTGTCCGATTCTTTGACCGAGATGAAAACCCGGCCGGAAATCGGCAGCTTCTGTCCCGCCGCGATCTGGCTTTTGGCGAAGGCGCGGCCAAAACTGATGTCGGCCCCCATTACCTCGCCGGTGGATTTCATCTCCGGCCCCAGCACCGTGTCGACGCCGGGGAAGCGGGCAAAGGGCAGCACCGCTTCCTTGACGCAGATATGGTCCGGCTTTTCCTTGGTCAGCGAGAAGCTGAGCAGCGATTCACCGGCCATGATACGCGCGGCAATCGCCGCCACCGGTTTGCCGATGGCCTTGGCGACGAAGGGCACCGTGCGCGAGGCGCGCGGATTGACCTCAAGAATGAAGATATCGTCGCCCTGTGCGGCAAACTGCACATTCATCAGCCCGCGCACTTCAAGCGCCTGAGCCAGCGCAATGGTCTGGCGCTCGATTTCGGCAATGATTTCGGGTTTGAGCGAATAGGGCGGGATCGAACAGGCAGAATCGCCCGAATGCACACCGGCTTCTTCGATATGCTCCATAATCCCGGCGACGAAGACATTCCCGGCGGCATCGGCCAGCGCATCAACGTCAATTTCGGTGGCGCTGTTGAGGAAGCTGTCGATCAGCACCGGGTTGTCGCCCGAAATGCGGAACAATTCGCCCGACTGCACCGTGGTCTTCAGCGTGGCTTCATCGTTGACGATGACCATGCCGCGCCCGCCCAGCACGTAAGACGGCCGCAGGATCACCGGGTAGCCCAGCTTGGCTGCCGCGGCGACCGCTTCGTCCGGCGTCAGCGCGGTGGCGTTGTGCGGCTGCTTGAGACCCAGCTTGTTGATCAGCACCTGAAAGCGCTTGCGGTCTTCGGCCAGATCGATGGCATCGGCCGAGGTGCCGAGGATCGGAATTCCGGCTTCGACCAGCTGGCCCGCCAGTTTCAGCGGGGTCTGACCGCCGAACTGCACGATCACACCGGCCAGTGTGCCGTTTTCTTTTTCCTTGGTGACAATTTCCAGCACGTCTTCGGCGGTGAGCGGCTCGAAATAGAGCCGGT
>JBAVPS010000228.1:0-16364 GCA_049693315.1 Rhizomicrobium sp.
GGGCGGGTTATTCCGCTGGCGGATATTGGTCTGGCCTTCGCCATGGCGGCATGGACCGCCAATACAGACAGCAGAATCATTGTTATCGCTTGTCCGTTTTCCGATCAGAGCGTTCTTCTTGGGGTAAAAGCGGATCGCGTTCATGAAGTAACCACCATTAACCGTTCCTATGCAGAGCCACCACCGGAAATCGGCAAGCAGTGGAATCCCGAATTCATCCGCGGGCTCATCAAATCACCGCGCGGTCTTATTGCAATACCGGATTTGACCAGGATCTTCACGTCCTACAACAACAGGCGGCAAACATGCGTCTCACGATTAAACACAAACTGATCGCAGTCTCCGCAGCTGTCGGATCCATGATCGTTGTCATGATGGTATGTGCCACCAATGGACTGGCACGAATTGATAACAACACCAGCGAGCTTATTAATGGCCCGGTACAGCGCATGTCCTTATTTCAGGATATTCGCGCGACCCAACTCGACATCGTGCGCAAAGAAAGAAATGTCATTATCGAAACCGATAAGACACAAATTCCAAAATGGACTAAAGCCATCGATTATCTGCGCATTACGATGGAATCACTTTTAGTTAAGGCTGAAAAAGTCGCAGCCGGCGAAGAAAAGAAAAAGATTAAAACTATTCTGACCCTGTGGCAGCGTCAGAAGGCGCTCGATACGCAGATGCGGAATGCTGCACTGACCGGCACACGGGCAGAAGCCAGACGGCTGTGTATGGGCGAGCTGCGTGATGTCAACAACGCCATCATTACCGTTGCACAAGATGCAACCACACTGTCAAAAAATCATTTGAATGATTATACCAATACAGCGCACCGCACATACCGTCAGACATTATGGATTATGATCGCGATTTCTGTGCTGACCTTCCTGCTGTCGGTCAGCAGTGCGACATGGGTTACACTGACGATCAGGCGTGGACTATCCAGTATCGCCGAAATGATTGAACATGTCTCGCTTGGCGATCTTGAAAGCCGCATGACTATTGAAACCGAGGATGAAATCCGCGATGTCATAAGCATTGTTAACAAGATGGCTGGTAACTTACGTGCAACTGCGTCTGTTGCTGATATGATTGCAGAAGGTTACCTGACGGTTGATCCCAAACCGCTATCGGATAAAGATATGCTTGGTCATGCACTGGCCCGCATGGTCGACCGTTTACGCTCGATCGTAACGCGGGCTTTAGCTGCCGCTAGCAACGTATCTTCCGGAAGTCAGGAACTGTCGGCTACCGCCGTGCAGGTAAGCCAGGGTGCCGCCGAACAAGCCGCCGCCGCCGAGCAGGCATCTGCATCGATGGAGCAGATGGCGGCCAACATCAAACAAAATGCAGATAATGCTTCACAAACTGAAAAAATTTCACGTCAATCGGCCAAGCATGCCGAAGTTAGTGGGGAAGCCGTCAGCACCGCTGTAACCGCCATGCAGACCATTGCCGAGAAGATCACTATTGTACAGGAAATTGCCCGGCAGACCGATTTACTTGCGCTTAATGCCGCGGTCGAAGCGGCACGGGCTGGCGAACATGGCAAGGGCTTTGCTGTAGTCGCGTCAGAAGTGCGCAAACTGGCTGAACGCAGCCAGAAAGCCGCTGCAGAGATTGGCGCGGTTTCCAAAGAAACCGTCAAAGCCGCCAAATCCGCCGGTGAAATGCTGGCGCATCTCGTGCCCGACATCCGTAAGACTGCAGAACTGGTAGCCGAAATCAGTGCGGCCTGCCGCGAGCAGGATATCGGTGCCACACAGATCAATGAGGCCATCCGGCAGCTGGATAAAGTCACCCAGCAGAATGCCGCCTCATCCGAACAGCTTTCGGTGACATCGGATCAGCTTGCCGCACAGGCTGAGGAACTGCAGAGCTCTATCGCCTTTTTCCGCATCAACAGCCCAAACCAGCGCGATCCAAATAAATCAGCGCCAGCAATACGCAGCCGTGCGACCACACATGATAGCACAGCCCGGGTCATGCCAGATCGACAGCTTGCGGCACCGGCAACCAGCAACCGACCAGGTTTTGAAATTGATCTGGCCAAGGGAGGGCCTGACGCGGACGATGATGATTTTGAGAGTTTCACCTAAGTGGTTTTGATGCCTATGCGGCTTATACAAATACCGCGAAACGATCTAAAGCCCACCGAGATCACACTCAGTGATGAGGCATTCCATAGGCTGGCAGATTTTGTATATCAACGCTGCGGGATTCATATCACCAGCCGAAAGCGCACCATGCTGGAAGCTCGGGTTAGACGCCGTATGCAGGAAACCGGCATCGAACGAATAGAAACATATTGCCGTTTTTTAGTAGAGCGTGACAACCTCGAAAGCGAGGAAGAGGCAATTCATCTGATTGATGCCGTCACCGTCAATAAAACAGATTTCTTTCGCGAACCAACTCATTTTTCCTATCTGACCAAAACTATCCTGCCTGAGCTGGTGGCTAAAGGACAACGCAATTTTAAAATATGGAGTGCCGCCAGTTCATACGGCGCAGAGCCGTATACCATTGCCATGGTGGTGGACGATTTCTGTCAGGAGCATTCGGGGTGCGATTATTTCGTTTTAGGTACAGATATTTGCACCAAAGTCTTAGAAAAAGCATCCGCTGCCCGCTATTCCGAAGCACAAATTGCACCGATACCACCGCAACAGCGGCGACGCCATGTCATGGTGGCAAAAGATAAAACACGTCGCGAATATCGCATGGCACCGCATTTACGTTCCAAGGTCGCCTTTCTGCAACTGAACCTGTTTGGTGATCACTATCCGATTTCGGTCGATTATGACGTTATTTTTTGCCGTAATGTGCTGATTTATTTCGACAAGAAAACCCAGAAACGCTTGCTAAACCAGCTTATTCTGCACATGAAGCCCGATGGCTATCTGATCTTAGGCCATTCGGAATCTACGGTCGGCATGGATTTACCGCTGGTGTCGGTTGCCAATACAATTTTCCGGCGGCGTGAAGCATGACCAATCCGGCAGCCAAGATCAAAGTTCTGATCGTCGATGGCTCTGCCGCGGTCCGCCGAACCCTGTCAGATCTGCTGTCGGAAGACCCGCATATCGAAGTGTTGGGCATTGCCGCCGATCCGTTTGCCGCCGCCCGTCGCATCCGCTCCTGTGTGCCGGATGTCATTATTCTCGACACTGCAACGCCGCGCATGGATGGCCTGACCTTTCTGCACAAACTGATGGCCCAGCACCCGATCCCGGTTGTCATGTGTATGCCGCCAGAGGAAGAGGATGGCGACATCATGATGCGTGCCAAAGCTGCAGGTGCTGTTGGCATTATTTTCAAGCCCCGTACCGGGGCCGTCGATAGCCTGACCGAGGCCCGCAGCAAGATTTGTGAAGCCGTGCATCAGGCTGCAAGCGTCCATATGATGGGCTCGCGGAGAGAACCACGCAAATCCGAACTTTCCAGCATTGTCGTCACCGAGAAACTGACCGCAGATGCCATGTTGCCCGCGACAACAGGTGCTACCATCTCGGTCACAACAGAACCGTTGGTATGTATTGGGGCATCAACTGGCGGGACAGAATCGCTGCATCAGGTTCTGGCTGCACTGACCATTTCCTGCCCCGGCATCGTCATCGTGCAGCATATGCCCGAACATTTCACGGCCTCGTTCGCAAAGCGGCTTGATTCCCTGTGCGAAATATCCGTCAAAGAAGCCGAAAGTGGCGATATTGTTGCGCATGGGCGGGCCTTTATTGCACCAGGTGGCAGGCACGTCATTTTAGAGCGTTGCGGTAATCAGTATACCCTGCAGGTCAGGGACGGCCCACCGGTGTCACGCCACCGCCCCTCGGTCGATGTGCTGTTCCGCTCGGCGGCGCAGGTGGCTGGCCCTAATGCCATTGGCATTATCATGACCGGCATGGGCGACGATGGCGCCAGAGGTCTATTGGAAATGAAACAGGCCGGTGCCTACACCGTTGCCCAGGATCAGGCGACATCAGTAGTATTCGGTATGCCAAAGGAAGCCATCCGCTGGGGGGCAGTGGATCGCGTCGTGCCATTGCAGCGCATCTCAGCAGAGATCATGAACGCCGTGCGCAGCTAGCGCACATTGCGTTACAAGCCCGGTTCCAGAACCAGACCCCAAAAAATCAGAACAGAATTGTTTCGAAATCATCCTTGCCGAACTGCGAAGGTTCGGGCTCGACCGAGCCTGCCCCCAGCGCCGCAACAAAAGTGCGGTGAATTTCGCGTTCCTGCGACATGGAATAAAATTTGGCCATGCGCGCCAGAACGGTTTCCAGAAGTTCGGTATCATCATCCTGACACGGCGACGCCATTTCACCCAGTTTGGTCAGATCGGATGTCACTTCGTCCACGATATCGCCAACGCCGGTATGGAAATCAATCCGCCCGGACGAAATCTCGAGCATATTAAGCACCATATCGCCCTTGGAAACGATGGCCGCAATATCAACTTCGGTTTTCTCACGTGCGGTATAAATACGGTCGGCCGCAATTTCCAATGCCTTGGCAGCAGCTGCGCCTTCACTTTCTTTGCGCGTGTCGGTTTGCCAGTCATGCTCGGCCGATAAAGCCGACTTTGACAAACGCTCGGCGATAGTCACGCAACTGTCAGCAGAGCGTGACAGATGCTCACCATACTGCGCCAGCTCGAAAATGATCGAAGTTAAGGTTTCGTCGCTGCGTTCTTCATCTGTAAAAGCTGTAGCAATATCAAGCTGTGGGAATTCGCACTTAAGCGCCTGAATCGCCCCGATGCGCTGGCTCAGCTCGGCCGCCGAGGCCACGCTGTCATGCACCGTATCAATGGCAGCCATTTCAACTTTTTCGACTTCCTTGACCAAATCGAGCGCCCGACTGATCTGATCACTGATGCGGCGCAGGAAACCGCCCTCGGTCTCCCCATCATTGCCATAAGCCATATCGTGCAGGCGCATCAACTCACGCGCATCAGCACCCAGGCCGGACATACTCTGCCCAACCTCGGATACCTCACGATGGAAGTCGGCCGCAGCCGCGGAAATCTGTGCCGCCAGCAACGCATATAGCGTATCGACGATGCGGTCACGCTTGTCTGGTGGTAACAGCTTTGACCCGGTATCGAGCAGAATGACACCAGCCTGAATATGCTCGATGCGTTGGCGCGTAATATCACCAATCTGCAAAGCGGACAGCAAACGCGTCACCCGCATGTGAATATCTTTTGCCAGGGCAGATACACTGCCAGCAATCGAAACAACGCGCAGATAGTGATTGCCCATGATATTGGCGTTGGTGGTCAGATCGTCTGGCACCATCGGCAGCAACTGATCAATCTGGAATTCCAGGATTTCTCCCTGTGCCGAAACCGATTCCAAACCCAGCTGCAGCGAAGACAGATCGAATTCCAGCTTTTTAAGCTCGTTAGTACCCCGTTCAATATAACTGGAAATATCACGCAAGAAGGTTTGCAGCATCGGCCCAGCACGGTGCCCACCTTCTGCTTCGGGCTTATTACAATATTTCTCAACACCGGAAACCATTGCCCGCATATAGGCCAGCGAGCAGC
Organism: Rhizomicrobium sp.; assembly: GCA_049693315.1. GTDB lineage: Bacteria > Pseudomonadota > Alphaproteobacteria > Micropepsales > Micropepsaceae > Rhizomicrobium. The sequence continues at coordinate 5,561 of JBAVPS010000228.1, forward strand.
GCATATCAGAGACGCGCTCGGAAAATTCCTCACGACATTTGCTGAGGCGATTGATCTTGACCGTACGTTCGGCGTGCGACGAAGGTAGCGAAAACAGCTTGGCCGCAGCCATCTGCAAATCTTCGGTCGTCGTTGCAACCGTATGGGAGTCGAGCGTTTCGGCCAGCATGTCGAGCGATGAGATCAGATTCTCGATCCCGTCGACAGACTGCGATAACAGCTCGCAGGCGGCCAGGAATTTTTCATCAATCACACGCCGGACGGATTCCAGCTTGCCCGTTAATTTGGCCCCAGGCCCGATGACCGAAGCAATGGTCGGGTTAAGCGTCGGCAAGGTTTCCATCGAATAGCCCCACAGATGGTTCAGCTGTAGCATTACCGGCAGAAGCAAAAGTCCGGTTAACGTCACCAGCAAAACACAAAAAAAAGACGGCGATGTTTTAAGTATATAGCATCAGACTGCCACGTTAATGATACCTATCAACGCAGCAGACAAAAACCGTTCCGTCTTGACGGCCGCGCCAACATACAAAAGCGCTAACGTATGAACGGAATAGAATACGCCAAAACAACGGTATTTATTGAGCTTACACACAAACAATGAATAGAGCGTCACCAATCTGGTGCACACGGAAACTAACGTTGCGTCAATTTTAGACCGCCAGAATTCTGCACCCGATTAAAAGCTGACGATACGGAAACGCAAACCCAATAACGTGCTATGCTATAGATCAAACTGCGGATATTAATGTGTCGGAGAATTAAATTCGTACACTGTACATTACCTGTAATGGAGGGTAAATGGCCCTACACAGACGCGAAAACCCCATAGATAAATAGCTTTTGTATCAATATGTGGCAAACAATACCAACCCGCGTATTAACACACTGCAGGTAAATCGTGCACAATCCGTGAGATCACCCCAGCCCAACCATCGGCGTCCGGGCGCATAATCCGTGCCCCAGGATACCACGGGCTGTCTTCGCGCACCAGCAGCCAGCGCCATTCTGGATGCAATGGTAAAATGATCCAGACCGGAATACCAAGCGCCCCGGCGACGTGCGCCACCGCCGTATCGACGGTAATAACCAGATCCATTTCCGCGATCAGCGCCGCAGTATCGGCGAAGTCCGCAATATCGTCTGCGTGCGGAATTAAACCTTTATTCACGTCCAGCACCACCTGATCAGAGGGGCGGATTTCTTTCTGTACGACATGGAAGTCATACGGCAGTTCCAGTAGCGGCAAAAAATGACGAGCCGTCATATTACGCCAGCGGTCGGGGATGATACCGCCACGCCCCGACCAGCACAGACCGATACGTGACCGCACCTTGCCCCCCAGCCGTTGTTGCCAGCGGACACGTCGGGCGGTATCGGCAAACAAATACGGCGTACGCGACGGTATAGTATCGAGCCGCGTCGCCATCGCCAGCGGCAAACTCATCATCGAGCAATGCCCATCAAAGGGCGGCAGAGCCCCACCAGATGCGATGACCTGAGGGCTGCCAGGCAGTGTCTGCAACAATGGCACCAAAGTCTCAGGCACATCCAGAACCACATTAGCACCTGCACTAATCAGCATGGGGACATAGCGGCTGAACTGCACCGTATCGCCCAAGCCCTGCTCGGCATAAATCAGCAGAGTCTTACCGGCGGGTGGCACCTCGCCCAGCCATTGCGGCACCGGATATGTCCGGCGGAACGGCTGCATCAGCGGGCTTTGCCAGCGCGCCTGAAAATTGCGCCAGCCCTGTTCGAAGTCACCGCGCAACAACTGCATCGTACCAAGCTGCCACCGGGCACCATTATTGCCAGAATTGAGGGCAAGAGCACGACGAAAACTGTCATAAGCGCCATCGACATCGCCCAGATCGCGCAAGGCGGTGCCACGGTTATTGAAAGCCTCGCTGTAGCGCGGATTGAGCGCCACCGCCTTATCATAGTCGGCCAGCGCTTCAGCGGGCCTGCCCAATTCGCGCAGCAGAGCACCACGATTATTAAACGCTTCGGCATAACCGGGCGACAGTGCCAGCGCCTGACCATAGGCGGCCAGCGCTTCGTCGAAGCGTTCCAGTCGGCTTAGGATGTTGGCACGGTTCAGGTGCAACGGTGCACCACCACTGCCAGCCGGAAGGGCTGCAAGGGCGGTATCAATGACCGCCAGCGCCTCGGCATTGCGGCCCAGCCTCTGCAAGGCCACCGCCAGATTGGAACGCGCCCCGCCCAACTGGGGGGCCAGCGTCAGCGCCTGCTGCAGCAGTGGTACACAGCGGTCCGGCGCACCAAGCTGCAGCTCGGCAGTCCCGGCCAGAAACAAAAGTTCGGCATGTTCGGGGGCAACCACCAGCAGGCGGCGATACACCGCCGCCGCATCGGCCACCCGGCCCTGGCGGTGGATTGCCTGGGCCTGGGTAAATTCGGCCAGTTCGTCGGGCTTAAGCGTCTTCATCTGGACCAGTTAATATATCCAGATCCATTTAGTCCGCTTCGCCCGACGCTGTCGAGGTTTCAGACTAGGCAGAAAGCAAGGTGGTGACAGGCACCGCCACCACCCATCCGCGATCAGCCGGGGCTTTGGTAGCAGGTCCGCAGCACCGTATAGAATTCACGGGCCGCCCTGCCCTGTTCCCGCGGACCATAGCTGGAACGACCAACCCCGCCGAACGGGGCGTGATAGTCGATCCCCGCCGTCGGCAGGTTGACCATGGTAACCCCGGCCCGAGCCAGACGCTTGAACGCCGTGGCATATTTCAGCGACGCCGTGCAGATCCCCGCCGACAGGGTGTAGCTGGGCATATTCAGCACAGCCATGGCTTCCTCGAAGCTGCCGACGCGAAAAATCCCGGCCACAGGAGCAAAAATCTCCTCGGCATTGAGCAGATTGTCGACCGGCACATGGTCGAACAGCGTCGGCGCAAAGAAGGCATGGGGCAACACCGCCCTGGTGCCACCAGCCAGCGGCGCAAGCCCGGTAGCTTCGACTGCCGCAACCTGGCGGACAATACTGTCCTTTTGCTTCAGCGACACCAGCGGACCGATCTGGGTCGCTGCATCCAGCGGATCACCGACTTTAAGCTGGGCCAGACGCTGAACCAGCGCCGCAACAAATTTATCAGCAATGGCATCTTCGACAATGATGCGCGAGGTCGCCGTGCAGCGCTCGCCCGCCGCATAGAACGCGCCATTGACAGCGCATTCCACCGCCAGATCGAAATCGGCATCGGCCATAACGATCAGACCGTTGACCCCGCCCATTTCGAGCTGCATGCGCTGACCGCGCTGGGCGGCCCCCATCTTGACCTTGTCACCGGTTGCCACAGATCCGGTGAAGCTGACCGCATCGATGCCTGCGGCCCCGCACACCGCCGCACCGGCCTGACCGGCGCCTAAAATCATATTCACCGTCCCGGACGGCAGGCCCGACTGGGCAATGATGTCCATCAGCGCGGCCGCAATGGCCGAAGAATATTCCGACGGCTTCCACACCACCACATTGCCAAAGGCAATTGCCGGGGCAATTTTCCAGGCCGGAATGGCAATCGGGAAATTCCACGGCGTAATTGCGGCAACCACACCCAGCGGATCATGGGTTACTTCGACCATGGCGCCCTTGCGGGTTGAAGCGAAGACCTCGCCAGCATTGCGTAAGGCTTCCCCTGCAAAGAAATCAAACAGGCGGGCCGCCCGCATGGTCTCGCCTTTGGCATCCCCGAGGGTTTTGCCGGTTTCCCGCGCCATCAAAAGCGCCAGATCCGCGACATTGGCCATCAGCGTGCGGCCGATAAAGGCCAGGGCATCGGCGCGCTTTTCAACGCCCAGATCATAAAGTGGTGCCACCGCCCCTTCAGCCGCGGCGACCGCTTCAGCGGCCAGTGCGGCATTTCCCTCTGGTCCGGTAACCCGCATATCATCCGGGTTAGCCGGATTGGGCTGCTCGAACCCAATCGGGCCAGTAACCGCACGGCCCGCAATGTGATGAGAAAGAGAAATCGTTTCCGTCATGATGCCTCACACAACTGAAAAGCCATGGGCGAAGGTATCGGCCCGGTCGATCCAGATCGTATTGAACCCGGTCGTGATGGCCGAGCCCTGAATGGAAGGAATGATAGCCGGCGTACCTGCCACGTCCGTGACAGATTCCACCCGGCCAACGAAGCGGCTGCAGATATAACTTTCGTGCACGAAGCGCTCGCCCACCTTGAGCGCGCCCTTGGCCGCCAGATGGGCCAGCCGTGCCGAGGTACCGGTGCCGCAAGGGCTGCGGTCAATCGCAGCATCGCCATAGAACACCGCATTGCGCCCGTCGGCACCGGCGCTTTTCGGCTTGTCCGCCCACAGGATGTGATGCACGCCGTGGATCCGTGCATCCAGCGGATGGACCGGATCATACACAGCGGCCACCGCAGCCCGCACCGCACGGCTTTTCTGCTTGATCTCCTCGGCGCTCATGGCATCCAGACCCTGGTAATTGGCCTGAGGCTCGATGATCGCATAGAAATTGCCGCCATAGGACACATCCATGGTCAACGGCCCGATACCGGGAACATCAACGCACAACCCCGTTCTGGCGACAAAGGCCGGGACATTATGGATACGCACCCAGACGACCTTATCGCCCTCGGTTTCATAGTCGATATCAATGATTCCGGCAGGAACTTCGACCTTCAGGCGGCCTTCGGTGCGCGGCGTGATCAGGCCATGCTCCAGCCCGAAGGTAATCATGCCGATGGTGCCATGGCCACACATCGGCAGACAGCCACTGGTTTCGATAAACAAAATACCGACGTCGGTATCGTCACGGGTTGGCGGATAGAGAAAACCACCCGACATCATGTCATGGCCGCGCGGCTCGAAACACAGCCCGGTGCGGATCCAGTCAAAGCGCTCTAAAAAATCGATACGCCGTTCTGCCATATTGGCGCCACGCAGCAGCGGTGCCCCGCCGGCGACGAGCCGGACGGGGTTACCTGCTGTGTGCCCGTCAATGCAAAAAAAGGTATTTCGCATTCAACAACGGTCTTTCCTGACAATCAGATAATCGGATTATGCAACCTTTGCCGCCGCTTTGGTACTGAAGGGTGCGGTTGCCGCCGCCTTTTCGACCATGGCGATGACTTCTGCCCGGCGGCCCCCACCAAGCGGCAGGCGGGGCATACGCACGCGTTCGCTGCCACGGCCCATAATTTCTTCGGCCAGCTTAATCGACTGCACCAGATCATGTGCGGCATCCAGATGCAGTAGCGGCATGAACCAGCGATAGATCGCCAGGGCGTCTTCAACGCGCCCTTCTTTCAGCGCCTTGACGATTGCCACCGACTCTTTGGGGAACGCACTGGTCAGACCGGAAACCCACCCGGTAGCCCCCAACAGAAGACCTTCCAGCGACACATCATCAAGCCCGGCCATCAGCGTGAACCGCGTGCCGAAAGAATTCTTCAGATCGGTGAAGCGGCGGGTATCCGCCGTGCTTTCTTTTACCGCGACGATGTTGGGGATATCCGCCACGCGCCCCAGCAGCTCCATGCTGATGCTGACGCGGTAGGCGGTGGGATTATTATAAAGCATGATCGGCAGCGACGTTGCCGCGGCAACCTGCTTGAAATGCTCAAACAATTCATCTTCCGTCGGCACATAGACCATGGCCGGCAGCAGCATCAGCGCCGAGACGCCGATTTTCTCGGCATCCTTGGCGTACTGCACCGCGCGCGTGGTCGTCAGTTCGGAAATCCCCGCGACCAGCGGTAACTTGCCGCCAACAGCTGCACAGGCAGCAGTCAAAACAGCGCGCTTTTCGTCGGGTTCGAGCGAATTATTTTCGCCACAGGTTCCAAGCAGAATCAAACCATCGACACCGTCATCCACCAGTGCCTGTAATCCTTTTTGGGTCGCCGTAATATCGACGGCCAGTTTCTCATCAAATTGCGTGGTCGCCGCCGGATAAACGCCATTCCACAAATGCATCGACACCATATAAAACCTCCATTGCCGAAGAAAACGTATACGGTATAATAACTACCAATTCAATGCTTCGTGAAGGGGATGTGTGAATATGGAGCAAGCAATAGTCGTCGGCGGCGGTGCCGTCGGGATGGCGACAGCGTTAAGATTGCAGGAAGTGGGGTTATCGGTGACGGTGGTGGACGAGCCATCGCCACAACGCCCCGCATCGTGGGGCAATGCCGGACATATTGCCATCGAACAGATTGCTCCGCTGGCCTCCTTCTCGGTCATGCGTCAGGCCCCGCGCCGACTACTTACGATGGAAGGCGGCTTGTCGTTGCCACTGACCGCAGCGGGAACATGGCTGCCCTTTTCACTGCGCCTGATGGCCGCCGCATTACCCCATCACCATAATGCGGGCAAAGCCGCGCTGAAGGCACTGCTCGCCGATGCCATGCCCGCATGGCTGCGCTTCACCGAACAGCTGGGCAACCCGGGGCTGATCCATCGCACCGGGCATTATATTGTCTGGTGTTCGCAAAGCACGGCCGCAGCCGGTAAAAAACATTGGTTCAGCGCGGATGTCGGTTCCGCACTGGTACGCAACGCCACGGGCGAGGAGCTGCAACAATTGCAGGCCCTGACCCGGCGTAAAATCGTTGATGGGGTCCACTGCGAAGGCACCGGCCAGATTCACGATCCCGATACTTTATTTGACGCGATCCACGCCCGTTTTCTGCAGGGCGGTGGCAGCTTCATCCCGGCGCGGGTTCGCGCCCTGCCCCATGAAGGCGGACTGGTGTCGGTGGTGCTGGAAGATGGCAGCAAGCTTAGCGCCGATAAGGTGGTGATCACCGCAGGTGTTGCCGCCAAGCCGCTGATGGCACAGCTGGGCTATCATGTACCAATGGTTGCTGAACGCGGCTATCACATACAGTTTGCCGCAGGCGACTGGCCCGCCAATCTGCCGCCGGTGGTGTTTGAAGATTACGCCATGATCCTGACCCGGTTCGCCGACACGGTGCGCGCCGCCGGTTACGTCGAATACGCCACACCGGGGCGCAAGGCCGATCCGCGCAAATGGGAACAGTTACTGCGCAATGTGCGCGATATCGGCTTTGGTCTGGACCGCCCGGTCAGCGAATGGATGGGTTCTCGCCCGACACTGCCGGACTATCTGCCCGCCATTGGCCAGAGCCGCCGCGCGCCCAATCTGTTCTATGGCTTCGGCCATCAGCACCTTGGCCTGACACTGGCACCGGTGACGGCAGAAATTCTCGCCGACATCATCCTTGGAAACAAGCCCGCCGTGCCGGTTGCGCCCTTTGACCTCGAAAGGTTTTAAGGCAAGCCGGCACAGCGGTTTTAAATCAGCCTTCCCCGGCTGCTGGCGCAGGTATAGCCCGCCGCGCCAGCAGCGAGGTACGGACGCTGTAGGCGAAGTAAATCACCAGACCGATGGCATTCCAGCTGACAAACCACAGCTGGGTAATATTGGGCAGCCCCGTGACAAAAAGGTAGCCACAGCCGACAATACAGAACGGTGCCACCACCCAGGGCAACGGTGTGCGGAAACTGCCCAGCACCCGATGGTTACGCAGGCGCGTTGCCAGCACGCAAAACGCCACCGCGATGAAGGCGCACAAGGTGCCCGCATTGGCCAGAAGCGCGATCTCGTCCAGCCGTAAGGTTCCCGCCAGCACCGCCACAATAACGCCGGTCACCATGGTCATCAGGATCGGCGTGCCGCTGTCCGCATGAACCACCGACAAACGGTGCGGCAGCAAACCATCGCGGGCCATGGCGAAGAAGATACGGCTCTGGCCATACATCAGCACCACCACCACGCTGGGCAGCGCGATAATTGCCGCCGCAGAGACCAGCTGCGCCGCAAACGGATTGTGCAGGGTGGTCAAAATGAACGACAACGGTGCACTGGAGCGCGAGAACACGCTGTAATAGGACGCCCCCAGCGCCGCCAGCGCCACCAGAATATAGATCGTGGTCGACAGCGCCATTGAACCCAAAATGCCGACCTTTAAATCCCGCGAGGGATTCTTGGTTTCCTCGGCCGCAGTCGAGACGGCATCAAAACCATAAAAGGCAAAGAAGATCAGTGCCGCTGCCGCCAGCACGCCGCGTTTAACGCCATCAGCACCCACACTCACACTGATGCCAAAGGGCAGGAAAGGATGGAAATTCGCTGCATTGAAGCCGCGCAGCGCCAGAACCACAAATAACAGCAGCGCCAGCAATTTGATGACCACCAACAGCATGGTGACAAAAGCACTTTCCCGCGTGCCAACGATCAGCAGACCGGCCACCACCATGGTGATCAGCACGGCAGGCAGATCGATCACCCCGCCCGACATGGCACCATGCAGCAGCCAGTCCGGCACCGCCCACCCTGCCGTGTGAATGAAGGCGGAAACATAACCCGACCAGCCGACGGCCACCGCCGACGCCGCCACGGTATATTCGAGGATCAGGCTCCAGCCGACGATCCACGCGAGCAGCTCGCCCAACACACTATATGTATAGGTGTAGGCGCTGCCCGCCGTGGGGATCAGCGTCGCCATTTCGGCATAACACAGCGCCGCGCAGGTACAGATCACGCCACAGAGCAGAAACGACAGGATGACCCCCGGCCCTGCCAGCCCGGCACCAATACCGGTCAGGGTATAAATGCCGGTGCCGACAATAGCCCCCACGCCCATGGTAATCAGGTGCCGCCCGGTCAGTGTCCGTTTAAGCTGCTGGCTGTCACTTTGGCGGGCCGAAGTACTCAGTGGCTTGCACCGGTTCCAAAAAGGCATGGTCACGCATTCCCTCTCATAAAACGCATAATTGACGCGAGGTCGTCCAAAACTGTAAGCCCCTCAAAATCGTATACGGTAGACCGTAAGACACTATCCAAGGTAAGAACCGGAACGCGTGCAAGGCTTAAATGGCCCCAATCCCCTGCCGAACTATCGCGAATGATCACAACGCACAACTTAAGCGTAAAGCCGTACCAACCCCGCCCCAGAATTGATTAAATAAGCAACAGAGCGCTGCAATGTTTGTGCAATCGCAACAGAACCGGCCACAGACGATGCTTGAGAAACCGCCCGGAGGCATGGCGTTGGGCCGGACAGATTCTGCGACGATCTACGTCCGCCCCGCGCACGGATCACCCAACCGCTTAATGCGTCAGCCGATTGCCCAATTGACAGGCAAAACCATTTTGCCAGAGCGCAGCCCGCACAAAAACGCCGAACACATCTGCGGGATTTTCTCCGCCCGCTATGCTGGCGGCCATAGCACCACATACCGGCAATGATACAGTCCCACCATCATTCTCTCACGCGCGACTTAGGCGCGACCGACTAACGAACAGGACATATGATGATCCGCCTACACGCCCTGCCTCTCGCCCTTGCGCTGACATTTGCTGCGGCGGCCCCCGCCGCCCTTGCCGCTGACGACAAACCGCCAGCCAGCGACAGTAAAGACAAGGCGGACGACAAGGATGTCATCAAAGCCCCGGTGGCCGAACAGGCCCATCCCCAGCATGGCAGCGTGGCAATTGCAGGCAAAACAATCGATTACAAGGTTACGCCCGGCACACTGACCATCCGCAACGCCAAGGGCGAGCCAACTGCCAGCATGTTTTACGTCGCCTATACGGTGGCAGGCGAAAAGCACCGCCCGGTGACGTTCCTGTTCAATGGCGGGCCCGGTTCGGCCAGCCTGTGGCTGCACATGGGCTCGTTCGGCCCACTTCGCGTCAACACCCCGACAGCGGATGCAACCGGCCCGGCCCCGTTCAACATCACGCCGAACGATCAGAGCCTGCTCGACAAAACCGATCTGGTGTTTCTGGACGCCATCGGCACCGGCTTTTCGCGCACGCTGGGCAAAGCCAAGGGCGCAGATTTCTTCGGCGTTGATCAGGATATCAACGCCTTTGCCGATGGCATCATACGCTATCTCACCATCAACAATCGCTGGAACAGCCCCAAATTCGTGCTCGGTGAAAGCTATGGCACGCTGCGCGCGGCGGGCTTAAGCCTTGCCCTGCAGGAGCGCGGCGCCAACCTGAACGGCGTGATCCTGCTGTCGTCGATCCTCAATTACGGCATTCGCACACCGGGCTATGACAATATCTATGTCGGCTATCTGCCAAGCTATGCCGCCACCGCCTGGTATCACAACAAGCTGACCAACAAACCGGCGGCGTTAAAGCCCTTCCTCGACGAAGTGCGGGCCTTTGCCGCCGGGCCGTATCTGGCCGCGCTGGCCAAGGGCGATGCGCTGCCCGACGCCGAACGCGATGCCGTGGCGGAAAAACTGGCCGCCTATACCGGATTGTCTAAAGCCTTTATTTTAAAGGCAAAACTGCGTGTCGAGCTTGGCCGCTTCCGCAAGGAACTGTTACGCGACGAAGGCAAAACCCTGGGCCGTTACGACACCCGCTTTACCGGCGTTGATACCGACGAGGCGGGCGAGCACCCCGAATCCGATCCGTCGGATGATGCGGTCAGCGGGGCCTATGTCGCGGCTATCAACAATTATCTGTTCGCCACCTTGGGCTACAAAACCGAGCTTACCTATAACCTCAGCGCCCGCGACAAAGACTTCAAATGGGACTGGCAACACAAGGCCCCGGGCTTCGGCGGCTATGGCCCGATGCCGGTTGCCAACACCGCGGTTGACCTGGGCGCGGCGATGCGGCGCAACCCGCATTTAAAAGTGCTATCCCTCAACGGCTACTACGACATGGCGACGCCGTTCTTCATCACCGAGTATGATCTGGCGCATATGGAGCTGGAGCCGGCCCAGCGTCGCAATCTCAGTTTCGCCTATTATGAATCCGGTC
>JBAVPS010000229.1:0-3254 GCA_049693315.1 Rhizomicrobium sp.
GATAGCTGGTCTGGGCGAAATAGCGTTCTTCGCGATCAAAATGCTCGACCGTATAGGCGATCAGACCGTCAAGGATATGACCAACGGTTTCAATGCCCTTGCCCTCTTTCACACCGTCGAACAGGTCATTGACCATACCGACGAGCTTCTTGTGATCGGCATCAATACTGTCAACGCCGACGCTCAAATTCTCGTTCCAGTGCATAAGTGACATGACAATTCCCCGTTTTGTGACGTTGGGCCGCCACGGCCCTCGGGCGGCAGTGTGACCGCAAGCCCGGCGGGGGGATTTGCCTTTTGTCAAACAGCATTGGTCCGGGGTGGCAGCCCCGGGACAAAACTTTATATCCTTAGCAAAATCTTACCCAGATGCGCCGCGCCCATGGCGCGATGGGCCGCCATGGCATCGGCCAGTGGGAAAACCGTATCGGTCATTGGCCGGATGGTGCCATCGGCAAAACGGGGCCACAGCCGCGCCAACAACGCATCCCGGATGGCGCCCTTAGCTTCGGGGGCACGCCCCCTGAGGCCGGTCGCCGCCCAGGTCAGTTGTTTGGCCAGCATGACGGCGATATCGGCTTCGGCGATGCGGCCATTCTGATAGGCGATATTGACGATGCGTGCGCCCTTGGCCGCAGCGGCAAAATTGCGCCGGACATAGTCGCCGCCCACCATGTCAAGAATGACATCCACGCCGCGCCCCTGCGTTTGGTCCATCACCACGGCAACGAAATCCTCGCTGCGGTAGTTGATCGCCCGCCGCGCCCCCAGCGCCACGCAAGCCTGACAGCCCGCATCGCCACCTGCGGTAACAAACACCGGATTGCTGAGCGCGTTGGCGATCTGGATCGCCGTGGTGCCGATGCCGCTGGCCCCGCCATGGACCAGCAGAGTTTCACCCGGCTGCAGATGCGCGGTGTCGATCAGATTGGTCCACACCGTGAAGAAGGTTTCGGGTAAACCCGCCGCCGCCACCGGATCGACCCCGGTGGGAACCGGCAACACGCAGAAATGCGAGGCCACGGCATATTCAGCATAGCCACCGCCGGGGATCAGCGCGCAGACGGTCTGCCCCACCGTACCGACGGCATCGGGCCCGACCGCCTCGATCACACCGGAAACCTCCAGCCCCAGCGTATCCGACGCGCCGGGCGGGGGCGGATACTGCCCCCAGGACTGCATGATGTCTGCCCGGTTAAGCCCTGCCGCAATCACGCGGATCAGCACCTCGCCAGCCTGTGGCACCGGCTTGTCGGTTTCGGCCAGCACCAGCTGGTAGTCGGCCCCGGGATTGACGACACTAATGCGCTGCATTGTAGCCAAGAAAGCCTCCGGTCAGGTTTGGGTCGGTTACAGGTTTGCTCTGTTATAGCTTTGGCAGGGGCAAACCATTTGCGGCACAGGCTGCAATCAGGGTGTTCCGCATCAGACAGATGATGGTCATAGCCCCAACGCCGCCCGGCACCGGTGTGATATGGGCAGCCCGCCCGGCCGCGGCGGCAAAATCGACATCGCCGACCAGTTTTGACTTACCATCGCCCAGATCAACCCGGTTGATACCAACATCGATCACGGTTGCGCCCGGCTTCACCCAGTCACCTTTAATAAATTCAGGCTTGCCGATGGCGGCGACCAGAATATCGGCACGGCGGCACAGGCCGGGCAGATCCCGGCTGCGCGAATGGGCCATGGTCACGGTGGCATTGGCCGCCAGCAGCAACTGGGCCGCCGGTTTGCCGAACAGCAGCGAACGGCCAATCACCAGCACTTCAGCCCCGGAAATATCGCCCAGCGTCTTTTGCAGCAGCATCATCACGCCCATCGGCGTGCAGGACACCAGTTTGGCCCGGCCACTGAGCAACAGCCCGGCATTGGTCGGGGTCAGGGCATCGACATCCTTGGCCGGATCAAGAGTTTCCAGCACCGCTTCTTCCCGGATGTGTTTGGGCAACGGTAACTGCACCAGAATGCCATGCACGCTGGCATCGGCGTTCAGGGCGCGAACGGTGGCGAGCACCTCGTCCTCGGATGCGGTGGCAGGCAGATGGATGTGAACCGACTTGAAGCCAATAGCTTCCGCCGTTTTGTTCTTGTTTTTGACGTAGACCGCGCTGGCCGGGTCATCGCCCACCAGCACCGTGGCCAGCCCCGGCACCAGACCATGCGCCGCTTTCAGACGGGCGGTTTCTGCCGTCAGTCCGCCGCGCAGCCGCGCCGCCTCTGCCTTGCCGTCGATAATCGCTGCCGTCACCTTGAAAACTCCTTGAGCCACTACGGCATGCCTCATAGCACGATAGGGCGGGGGCAAGACAAGATACTCGCAGTGCGGGAAACCCTACTTATTTTGTACCTATCCTGTTTTGGGGCGAGTGCCCACAACCGGGTAGTCTCCAGATTGCCGGATAAATTCGTACACGTCTTATCACACAGGCATCGGCAGGCGATAGAACGGGCCTTCATAAACCACGGTGAAGCCCAGGCTCTGCGACAGATGGAAGGAGCCGGTATTCTCCTTGCGGCAGGCCCACACCGGTTCGATCCCACGCTTAAGACACTGATGGATAAGCCCCACCGCCACAGCGCGGGCCACCCCCTGCCCACGAAAGGGGGACAGCGTTTCAATACCGATCTCCAGACAATTGCCAAAGCGCATCGACGCAAAGGCCATCGCCCCGACCACACCATCCTTTACCGCGCATATCCCGCCGCCATGGCTGAGGAAGCTTGCCGCATCGGGCCAGAACGACGCCGGGGTCACACAAACGCCGGGCAGATCGAATTCCGCCGCCGTCATGGCCCGCAGTGACCAGCCTTCGGCTAGCCGCGCAGCCGGAAAATGACTTTCAAAATACGCCCGGTTAAAACGCAGATTGACGCGATGAAAATGCTCCGCCCGGCCCGCGGCCACGCCAAGCAGATCATCCCAGTCAAGATGGAGCCAGCGTGGATCGATCTGCAGCCATTCATCCCGCATCCGATAGGTTCCGGCCCGCAAATGGGGGATCAGCGCCCCGAGCCCGGCATCAACCACGCGCCCCCACACCAGTGACATGCCATAGGGATGCAGCGCATGAACCAGATGCGGCGCAGGCCACTGATCGCACCACAACGTCCCCGTCATGGTGCCATCCAGCAAAGCGTCCGCGAACGCGTGATTAAGACCGACCTCGCCCAAGGGCGGCAAGATTTCTGGCGACGCACCAGCCGGTACAACAAACATCGCATTTCCTCACGCCATGATCGCCGAATATACC
>JBAVPS010000230.1:0-1936 GCA_049693315.1 Rhizomicrobium sp.
CGAATAGGTAACGTTCACCAGAAGGCCGATTTCACCGATCTTGGTATCCCAGCGATCGCTGATCAGACCGCCACCGCCGACATGGCCCTTCTTGGCATTGTCGGCATAGTTGCCGCTGACCGTCAGATTGGCGGTAAAGCCATCGAAGTCAAACGGCTGACGGGTGCGCAGGTTGATCACGCCACCGAAACCACCTTCAGGCAGGTTCGCCGACAGACTCTTGAATACGTCAACGCCCTGGGCCAGTTCCGGCGGAACGTCTTCCCAGGCGAGGTTACGGCCATTGGCCGCGCTGAAGCTGTCACGCCCGTTGAGCAGGCTGACGGTGCTGGTCAGACCACGGATCGAAATACCGGTGCCTTCACCAAGATAGCTTTCACTGGTACCGCCGGTCGAGATGCGGGTGATATTCACACCCGGCAGACGCTGCAGCACTTCGGTGATGCTGTTGTCGGGGAGCTTGCCGACATCCTCGGCCGCAACCGAGTCGACAACGACGTCCGACTTTTCCTTGATGGTGATGGCCGAGGCCAGAGCAGCACGCTGACCGGTGACAACCACGGTTTCCATGGCCTCGCCGTCCTGCGCATAGGCTGCGCCGGATGCGGCAAGCATGACGGCAGCCGTACAAAAGAGCTGTGTCTTCCACTTAGTATTCATAAAAAAACCTCCCCTGCATGAGAACGCCTTATGCATACGGTTATTTGGAGTTTCGGCCCGGGTGCGGGCATAGCGCTTCATTCGAGCGCATCCTTTCGAAGCTGTTTCTGTCCCAACGTGTCAGCCCGCCCTTAACCCGGGCGGTTTTTGTTACAGAACTTCTACCGAAGGAAGTAAGCGCTTTCCAATTAAAAGTAAAAGCGCTGTCAGTTTCTTTCCATATTGTTGCCTAAAAGGCACCACGAAAAAAACTTCAAAAAAATCCATTAAAAACAAAAAGTTACGTTGTGACAGCCATTTTGCAACCCACAACCGGAACCGCGCTTACGTCATAATATCAACACAAAGTTGACAACCATTAGGTGTAATAGTTAAAGCAGAAACTTTGAATTGGTCTAAAATCCACTGCAGATTTCACCGACCAGCCCTGCAATGCCATGTCCATTGTCTCGCGACAAGACATCGTAAAACGCGAGTGGGCCAGAACGGGGTTACCGCTCCAGCCCACACACATTGTTCATTATGGCACAATAAAGACGATTTTAGTCGGTGGTGATCTGCACCACCAGCTTGCCGAAGTTTTCACCGCGCAGCAGACCAAAGAACGCCTGCGGTGTTTTCTCAAGCCCCACCACGACATCCTCGCGGAATGTGATTTTCCCGTCAGCAACCCACGTTTTCAGATCCGCCAGCATCGCCGCAGATTTGGCGAAGTGATCCGAAACAATGAAGCCCTGCATTGTGATGCTGCGTTTCAGGATTGCGCCCATCAACAACGGCAAACGATCGGGGCCGGGCGGCAGGCCATCAGCGTTATAGTGCGCAATCAACCCGCACAGTGGCACACGGGCAAATTTGTTGAGCAACGGCAACACCGCATCGAATACAGCACCACCGACACTTTCGAAATACACGTCAATGCCGTTTGGCACTGCGGCTGCCAAACGCGCCGCAAGATCCGGGGCACGGTGGTCAATGCACGCATCGAAGCCCAGCGTATCAATCGCATAACGGCACTTCTCAGCACCACCAGCGATGCCGACAACATGGCAGCCTTTCAGCTTAGCAATCTGGCCAACAACCGCGCCAACGGCCCCGGTTGCTGCCGCCACCACGACGGTCTCGCCTGCCTTGGGCTGCCCAATATCGAGTAAACCGACATAGGCCGTCATACCCGGCATACCAAGCACGCCCAGCGCCAGCGAGGGGTGATCCATCGCCCCCAGCTTGACCAGACCGGCGCCATCAGACAGGGCATAGTCCTGCCAGCCAGCAT
>JBAVPS010000231.1:0-4138 GCA_049693315.1 Rhizomicrobium sp.
CGCCGGGATCGAGGCCGGGGCCGATTATTTTCTGACCAAACCGGTTGATGATGCCGCGCTGTTTGCCCGCGTGCGTTCGCTGGTCCGGCTTAAGATGATGACCGACGAATTGCGCATGCGCGAAACCACCGGTCAGAATATGGGTTTGATCGATCCGGCTTCGGTGATCAACGACACCAACATTACCGGACGTATACTGATTATCGAGGACCGGCCCGAAACCGTGGCCTGGTTCGTCGGTGCGCTGGAAGCAAACAACAATATCTCTTCGGTCGATACCTTTGAAGAAGCCCTGGTGCGGGTGCGGGGTGGCGATTACGATTTGATCATCGTCTCGCTCGGCGTGCGCGGCTTCGACGGACTTCGGCTGTGTTCGCAGTTACGTTCGCTGCCACAGGGGCGGCACGTGCCGATCCTGGTCATTGTTTCGGAAGGCGATAAGCGCAAGCTCAATCAGGCGCTGGAGATGGGCGTCAACGACTATCTCACCCGCCCGGTCGACAAGAACGAAATGGTGGCGCGGGTCCGCACCCAGCTGCGTAAAAAGCGCTATGCCGACCATTTGCGCCAGAATGTCGAACTGAGTTTGGAAATGGCGGTCACCGACCAGCTTACCGGTCTGCATAACCGCCGTTATATGAGCCGCCATCTGGAGAATTTGCTGTCGCAGTCCAAACAGACCGGCAAGCCGCTGGCCTTTGCCATTATGGACATCGACTTCTTCAAAACGGTCAATGACACCTATGGTCACGACATCGGTGACGAGGTGCTGCGTGAATTCGCCAGCCGCGTTACCGCCAATGTGCGCGGCATCGATCTGGCCTGCCGCTTCGGCGGCGAGGAATTCGTTGTCGTGATGCCTGATACCGATCTGACCTTTGCCTATGCGGTGGCAGAACGGTTACGCAAGCAGGTTGAAAGTACGCCCATTACCATCAGCCGTAGCCCCGGCACCCTGAATATTACGGTTAGTATCGGCATCGCGGCACTGGGCGGGGCAGATGATACGGCAGATGCCCTGTTGCATCGGGCCGACCAGGCGCTCTATCAAGCCAAACGAACCGGCCGCAATCGTGTCGTTGCGGACGCGGCTTGAACCCCCAAGGCCCAAGCATCTGTGATCAGAGACTGCGGCCTGCACAAGAGTGGCCTGTATGAAATTTTCCTGTACGTTGCGTAATGTCGCGCGTGTTGCTGCCGTGGTGCTTGTGGTGGCGGGTGTGGTGTGTGTGTACGCCTATCGCGATATCATCGACCCCTTCGTCATTCACCGCACCATCAAGGACAGTCTGCTGGCACCGGTGATCTTTATCGGTGTGCAGGTTCTGGCCAGCTTACTGTTCGTGCCGCGCAGTGTGATTGGCGTTGCGGCAGGTTTGCTGTTTGGCATGTTCTGGGGGCTGTTGTGGGCGGCGATCGGCGCGGTTATCGGGGCGGCGGTCGGCTTTGGTTTCGTGCGCTGGCTGGGGGCCAAGGGCACGCTGGATGCTGCGCCGAAGATCGGTAAGCTGATGGAAAAGGCCGAGGGTGGGCGCTGGCGCACGGTGGCGATTATCCGCCTGCTGCCATTTCCGCACAGCGTGGTCAACACGGCCCTGGCGCTGACCAAAATTTCCTGGCGGGATTATCTGATTGGTTCGACCATCGGCATGTTACCGATGACGATTGCTCAGGTGGGTATCGGCGCCGCGGGTGGCGCGGTGTTCACCTCCCGCGGCGGCTGGACCCTGGCCTGTCTGATTTTGGCCGCGGCGTTTGGCTTGTCGTTTTTGCTCAAACGCCTGTTGCGCCCCAAATCATCCGATACGCATGCAGGTCAATAAAATTTTAGATTAGTGATGCGGTGGGACCGGCTTGAGCGGTTCTTTATGGCAGGCGTCTTTTTCGCCGGGTTTGCCGGGCTTGTTATGGCAATCCTTCAGCGGTGCCTTCTTTTCCGGGCCCTTGTTTTGGGCGTGGGCGTCTTTGGCATGGGCGTCTTTGGCATGAGCAGGGCAGTCGTGGCCGACGCAATCCTGTTTGGCCTGATCGTGGCCGGGGGCGGCATTGGGCGCGGGCTCGCCAAAGGCCAGTGGGGCCAGCATGACAAACGCAGCCAGAGGTAAGAAAGATTTTAACGACATAGTATCCTCATATGTTTGGCACCCCGCCGCAGCTATTCGAGCATAGTTGTATGGGGGGAGCAAGTCGGTAACGGCCATCCATATCGCATCAGGGTGTATGGATCGTTGCCAGCGCGCTTTCTACCGCCGGGCGCAAATGATCGAAATAATACAGGCTGGGCGCATCGAAGGTGAAAAGGTCAAGATACCCGCTGCGTATCGCACCCAGTGCCAGCCCCTGACGGGCCAACCCATCGCGATCGACAAAATTATAGCGGAAGCGAAAACCGCGCACGTCGCCAAACTGGCTCGGATGTAAATCACCACCCCGGACCTGATGAGCGCCCTGGCGCACCAGTTTCGCAAGCTGTAAGGCCATGACATCTTCGCCGGTCATGCCTGCGCGAAAGATCAGCGCGGTGTTGTCATCCGTGGGCGCGGTCTGTTTGGTGGGGCTGCTATAAAAATCCGTATCGGGGGCAAGCCCTGCGCGGAATTCAAAGGCATCAATGTCGAGACCTTCTGCGGTGAGCCAGATTGGCTTGCGGCCAGCAAAATGCACCTGCCACCAGCCGGTGGGTGGCAGAAAGCTGACGCCATCATCGGCCACGATGCGGGTGGCCGGTGCGGTTTGGACAAAGCTTTTATCCTTGGTGCTGCTGCAGGCTGTGGTCATCACAACCGCGCCCAACGCCATCAGGGGGATCCACCTCATAGCGGCATATTCTCGAACAGCGTTTGGGTGAAATCGCCAGCGTCACCGGCATCGGTCAGATCACCGGATGTATCGGTCAAACAGTGGTTCCAGACAATGTCCCCGCTATAGAGGCTCATCAGCGACAGGCAGGCAACACGTTCCGCATCGGAATAGGTTTGTTGCACGCGCCCGGTGGAAAGCAAGGCCAGCAGGATGTTGCTGGCAATATTGACCATGACGCGGCCATTTGATGTGGTGCGGTCGCGTAGGTAAAAAAACACCGCGTAGTCAGCACCATATTGATCCGCCAGTATTCTGACACCGGGGCCGAGCGTGTCGCGCATCGGGCTTAAGCGTTTCAGCGCCACCCGGTTGCCGGTGCCGCCGGGGCCTGCGGTCAGGGCCGCGTGCAGGCGCAGCATCTGACGGATGTCGGGATCTGCCGGGGCGGCGAGGGGGCTGAGCGCGATGTTCCTGTCGCTGATCTGGTGACGGATCTGGTCGATGAAAAGCGTTGTGGCCGCGGCACTGCGTGTTGTTTCGACTTCGCTGGAGCCGTCTGCCGTCCGCTGCGATAAAACAATGTCCGGCGGCATCAGTAGCAGGCGTTTTTGCGGTCTGACCCAATCCAGAGCCAGTTTGGGTGCGTAATTTTTAGGTGCCGTGCAACTGCATAGAATGACAATAACCAAAAGGTACCGCACAGACCGCAGCGGCAGCATGACCAATTCCCCTACGCAAAATACAAATAACAAAATCCCCTCTTAAGTAGAATTAGAACGCGTAATCCAAAAAAAAGTCCAGCCGAAGCTGGACTTTAATTCTGTACACTATGATGAACCGGCCACTATGGTGGTCACCCAGTTTACGGGGTGCCAGCTTCGGGAAGGTTCGGCGAGCTGGGACGCGGACCGCCTTCGCGCATGATCATGGCCTTCAGTTCATCGAGTTCGATGAAATTGTCGGCCTGACGACGCAATTCGTCCGATACCATCGGCGGCTGGGTGCGGATGGTCGAAACCACGCTGACCCGGCGGCCTTTACGCTGGGCCGCTTCGACCAGGCGGCGGAAATCCCCGTCGCCCGAGAAGATGACGATATGGTCAACCCGGTCCGACATTTCCATCACGTCGATAGCCAGTTCGATATCCATATTGCCCTTGACGCGGCGGCGACCCTGCGCGTCGGTGAATTCTTTCAGCGGTTTGGTGACCACGGAAAAGCCATTGTAATCGAGCCAGTCGACCAGGGGACGTAAGGGCGAGAATTCCTGATCCTCAGCCACCGCGGTGTAATAAAACGCCCGCACCAGAACGCCATTACGTGCAAACAGTTCTAA
>JBAVPS010000232.1:0-2777 GCA_049693315.1 Rhizomicrobium sp.
ATTGATACTTTCGGCATTGTCCCCCCCCCCCCTAAAAAACACGTTACGCAACTTAAATGGGCGCGTAGCTACGTTATCCGGTTGGGATAAAATTTGACAATGTGCGGGTATGATAAAATTCGATTCAAATCCGCGTTGTATCGGCGCGCTTAGAGGCTGGCTGGTGCGGGCGGATCTTTGTGGAAATTTTACCGTGATTGCATCAAATATAGATTGATACAAAAGAAGGGGTGCTCCGCCCAGGCCCTCATGTTACGGTGTTGTCATGAGCACGATATCCGCAGTAAGCCAGAATGCCGCCCAGTATAATGCCAGCGTTCTTAATGTGATAAAGACCGCTGACACTACTGATTTCAGCAATCCGACGCCGCTTGCGCAGACGTCGACCGAACGCACCATGTCTGATGTTAAGCTGCAGACCAGCGTTGCGGCTTTCAACGCAGAAAAAAAGACCGAAGCGCTGGTCGTAGACCTGTTTGCATAGGCTGCGCATTTCTGACCGCTGTCCGGGGCTGTTTCAGCCTTAGGGCAGTGTGTTTTTGCACTGCAGCTAGCTATTTTATTAAAATTATATGCGGCAATTGCCTGATGGTCTGTTATTTTATTACAGAGTGTGGGTGGTTTATTTCATCCGCGTGGCGATACAGCCCTCTGCCACCCGATAAATCCGCCCCCACCAGCAGCCCATCTGCATAACTGTCATTTTGGTGCGCTATGCAGCGTGTCGGAGCCAATTCAGAACTCTTGGGAAGCCCGACATGCAGTCACGTCCGTTTCGCTGTTTCGCCGTCGCTGCGGCGCTGATGGCCGGTCCGGCCTTTGCCGGCCACATTGTGCCCGGCTTGTGGGAGACCACGTCCGAGCCGACCACCCCTGAGCCGTATCTGGAGAAGCTGCCGCCCGCGCTGCAGGCCAAGATGAAGGCCGCGTCCATTGTTACGGTGCGGCTCTGTGTTACGCCGCAGCAGGCTGCGCGCGATGGCTTTGTCTTTAGCCGCACCTCGGACTGTACGGTGGAAAATATTCAGCCTTTTGCGAACCGCTTAAAGGCGGATGTGGTGTGCACCCGCAATCAGACAATGCTGACGACGCATTACCAGATCACCTATGAAACGCCGAAGCGTTATACCGGCACGGTGACGATGGATGTGGTTTCCAAAAACGCACAGAAAAGCCGCAGCGCCAAACTCGACGCGCATTTCGTTTCGGACGATTGCGGTGCTATCAAGCCGTTAGGGTAGTGGGTGGAGCGCTGGCGCTGCTTGCCGCGCGATGGGCGTAAATCGCATCCCAGTCGGCGTCGGTTTGCAGCCCTTCTTTGGCCGCACATTCCGCGCGGATGTCTTCCTCGGCAGAGAAGGCCTTCAGCTCGTGTAGAATCTGCGTGGTGGATGGCACCGGTAAGCGTCGACCGCATCGCACAAAAGGATTCATCGTGTCGCCTCGTCACAGTGGTAAAACATGGACGTTGATTTAACGGCTTAACGCTTCAAGAAATCCTGCGCGCCAGCGCGCTTTTTCGGGGTCTGACGGATAGGGGTTCAGCGCCTCGGCGCTTTTATCGATGTCCTGGACATCGCTTTGGGCAGACAAAACACGTGCTGCCGCCCATCCTTTGGCGAAGATCCGGCTAAGCTGGAAAGCTGGATCAGCCATAGGGGCATTCCTTGTCGTGGGGTAGGCGTAAAGTAGTGGGGTAGGCGTAAAACAAAAAACGGCGGAGTTTCCTCCGCCGCCTTTCCGTCAGCTTTAGGCCGACTTCAGATTAACGGCCTGGGGGCCCTTGACGTCCGCCTGGACATCAAACGAAACCCGCTGACCTTCAGACAGTGTGCCCATGCCGGCCATCTGAACAGCCGACGCGTGGACGAACACGTCCTTGCCGCCGCTCTCCGGCGCGATAAAACCAAAGCCCTTGCTCGTATTGAAGAATTTTACTGTTCCGACAACCATGATTGTTCCTTTAGTATCAGTTAGTACCCAAGCGACATGCCCAGGCGATGCGAATGAAGACAATCAGGCTGTAGAGTGGCTGCTTTTCCCGATATGCTCTCGCTTATCGGGGAGGGAACAGATGCGCTTCATCTGACGGAATCTCACCGCTGGGGGTATATATGGCCAGAATTTGATCCATTTACAAGCTTCAGTCGCCATTTAGCTGTGTTTTTGTTTGTCAGCGAGCTTTTGCCTGTGTCGCGGCGGTGACGTTTTCGTGAAGAAATGGCCCATCTGCGGGGTTTTTCGTCTAGCGGCGCGAGAGCTTAATAATAAAAATGTCCAAAATGACACGATGCTCTTTGGGCTGCCGGTGTGCCACAAACGGGTTACGGGGATGAAAAATCCTTTAACATCAAAATCCTGTGCTATTGGCGGAAGTGCTTGTCACCCCTGTAGGGGCCGATTATGTTCAAAGCGCATTTTGTTGGGCCGCCGACCGGTCAGATGGGCGGGTCGTGCCTTTAAGCCTTAATACCAACATGTTTTAACACCTCATAGGATGCTCTTTGATGCTGACCCGTTTCTCTTCCGCTTTGCTGATGTCGCTGGCACTTGCTGGCAGTGCCTGGGCAGCCAATGCGACCAATCCCCCGGCAGGCGATCCGGTGGTGGCCAGGGTTGCGGGTAGCGAGATTCACCAGTCCGAAGTGGCGCAGCTTTACACCCAGATGCCGGCGCAGATGCGCCAGCTGCCGCTGCAGACGGTTTTCCCGATGCTGGTCGAGCGTCTGGTCGAGCAGCGCCTGCTGACGGATGCCGGTTATGCCCAGAAGCTGCAG
>JBAVPS010000233.1:0-6764 GCA_049693315.1 Rhizomicrobium sp.
CGCCAAGACCACTGGTGCAATAGGTGAAGGCGATCACCGGGATCAGCGCAAAAAAGCTGCGGAAGAACATCACCTGACTGACCGGTACGGTGCCAGCCATCTTTACCGAGGTGTACATCAGTGTAAAGAACAGCGTTTGCGCGATTTTCAGCGCAATGCCACGGGAAATATATTTTTGCATGCTTGGATTACAACCAGCCTCTACGCTTGAACCAGAGATACGGCGTGATCGCCGAGATCATCATGATCAGCAGTGAAATGGGATACGCCCACCACTGATCGAGTTCTGGCATGTGATGAAAGTTCATGCCCCAGATCGAGGCAAACAGGGTCGGCGGCATGAACACCATCGCTGCCACCGACATGATCTTGATGATGTTGTTTTGGTCGATGTTGATCAGCCCCAGTGTGGCGTCCTGCAAATAACTCAGCTTGGTGGCGAGATAAGACGAATGGTCCTGCAGCGACTGCACGTCGCGCATCATGGTTTTGACATGGACCAGCACGTCTTTGTTTTCTTTGCGGTCGAGGCCTGATTGTAAAAAGGCCAGCATGCGGCCGATCGACAGAAGGCTGTCACGGATCTTGCCGCTCAAATCCTGGCGGCGACCGAGCGAGCGCAGCACACGCTGGAAGTCCGCCGAGGTGATGGGCCGTTCATCGCCATCGGGATCGAAGATGCGCTGCGAGATGATTTCGATTTCACTGCTGACCCGTTCAAGAATATCAGCCAGCCGGTCGATGATGGTATCGAGCAGGGCGGCCAGAACATAGCCCGCCTTTTCACCACCCAGAATGTTGCGCCGACTGCGGGCGATAAAGGTGCGAAAAGGCTGCGGATCGGTATAACGCAGGGTGATGAGCTTGCCCTTGACCAGCACAAAGGTGACCACGCCGGACACCGGTTTTTCGGTGCCGGAATTGGCCAGCACCAGTGCGGTCATGAACAGGCCGCCGTCTTCTATATATAGACGGCTCGATGCCTCAATCTCTTCCATGTCTTCACGGGTCGGCAGTTCCATACCGAGGGCGTTGTTGACTTTAAGCCGTTCTTCGGGCGTGGGATCGAACATGTCGATCCATAACGCCTCGCCGAACCGGGGCAGGACGTCTTCGTCGGGGATGGTTTGCAGGCCACCGTGATTGGGCAGATAGGTCGTGATCATCGCACACTTACCGGATTTACGGACCCCACTGTGGCGAACGCGCCTGAATGCCTCGTCGGGCCGTTAAGAGATACTATTTGTCTGAGCGGGTTTCAATCGTCTACTGTCTACAGTATACGATTTATTGTCGCTGTTAGCGGTACGTCCATGATGCGGGCCTTATGGTTTTAAGCACGTGCTCAAGGATTGAGCCAATTGCCTCATTAATATGGGGTAGAGGCCCGGTCCAGAGGCAATGTCTGCCCCCAGCGGGTCGAGAACGCCAACGCGGATGCCATGCCCTTCGGTCAACGTGTCGATCAGTCGGGGCGGAAATTGTGGTTCACGAAACAGGCAGGTCGCTTTGCCTGCGGCAATGCTCTGGCGCAGCGCCACCAGTCGTTGCGGGCCGACCGGTCGGTCAGGTGACACCGTCACAGACCCCGCGGCAGACAGACCATAGCGATGCTCGAAATACTGATAGGCGTCGTGAAATACCAGATAATGCCGTGCGCGCACCGGGGCAACTTTGGCCCGCAATTCGCCATCGAGCGCCGTCAGCGTGGTGATCTGGCGGGTGGCATTCTGGCTGTACAGATGTGCATGTGCAGGGTCTGCCGCCGACAGCGTGGCGGCAATGGCGCGCGTCATCGCTATGGCGTTTTGCGGATCAAGCCACAAATGCGGGTCAAAGGGGGCACTGTGGTCGGCGTCCTTCTGCCACAGGCCACCTTCGCGGGCGGGCAGGCGCAACACACCGGGCACGCTGGCCAGTGCCACCACTTTGGCATGGGACAGGTTGCGCAAGGGGGCGTTGAGATAGGTTTCCAGATCGGGGCTGACCTCAAAGATCACCGACGCACCAGCAATTTTGCGCGCATCCGATGGCTTGAAAGAATATGAGTGTACCGAGGCCGCCCCGCCAATCAGCAGATCGGGCGTTCCTACCCCAGCCATCACCCCGGCAACCAGTGAATGAATTGGTTTGATCGTCGCCAGGACCGCCGGTGTTGCCATGGCGGGGCTGGCGGTGACGCACAAGGCAACCGCGAGCAAAAAGATAGTACCAAAAAACGCGTGTATTTTCCGGGGGGGCTTTCTCATCATCTGTGTATTTTGGCAGATTGGCCGGTTTTGATCAAACCTGACGTAATCGTAATCTTGCGGACATGTCGGCACGAATGGCTTAAAAGGCCCGTACTTCCGTTGGTTATTGGCCTATCGGGTCTGTGTGGGGGGCTATGCTGGCGTGTTGCGACAGAGCGGGCGGGTGATTAGGTTCCCCGCACGAAGACAAACAGGATTTTGAAGACAATGAAACGGGTATTGTGCGGTTTAGCCTTGTCCGGGACCGTCTTGCTGGCGGGATGTGGTTCTAGCGGGGATTTCGAAGCCCCAATCCCGCAGATGACGCCGCCGCCGCCGCCCGCGACGGCACCGGTTTCAAGTCTGGCGGTGTCGCTGGCGGTTCCGGCTTCCGAGATCGCCCGTCTGGTCAATGACAAGACCACCGGCAAAGTGGCAGATATTCACGATCAGCCGATCAAATGCGCCATCGGTAACTGCAAGATGACGCTGGATGCCTCGCGCACCGGGCCGATCACCGTCGAGGCCAGGGATAATGCCCTGCATATCGGCGTGCCGTTTAACGTCAATGCGTCGTTCGCCCTGCCGGGCCTGTTGTCTGTCATTAAAAGCGATGCCCATGTCGGCGGCCATGCTGATCTGGTTGCTGCACCGACATTGGCACCCAACTGGCAGGTGGTACCCAATGTCACCGGCAAGATGGTGCTGCAGAACAGTCAGGTTCATGTCGGCCCGCTCAACACCAATATGGCGGCGATCTGGAACGACAATGCCGATCTGTTGTCCAAGCCGCTGTTCCGCCTGATTGATCGCAAGATCGCCGATGGTCTGCACGAAGGTCCGCTGGTGGCCAAGCTGTGGAACACCGCTTTTGACCCGATCAAGGTCAGCAACAATCCGGTGGCCTGGATGGTGTTGCAGCCGGAGCATATCCGCATCGGTACGCCGACCACCGCCAACAATGCTTTGCAGCTGACGCTGGGACTGGATGTGCGGGCCGAGCTGTCCGCGTCGGAAACCGCGCCCGCCGTGGCGCGTAAGCCCCTGCCGGGACCGACGATGCTCAAAGGGGCGGCCAACCATTTCAGCGTCGCCGTGCCGGTGGTGCTGCCCTATGACAAGGCCACCCAGATTGCTTTTGAAACCGTGTCAAAAAGCCCGCTGCGGGTCGGCAGCCACAGCCTTAAGATCACCAAATTGCAGATCATGCCCTCGGGGCAGGATGTCGTGGTCAAGGCCGCCTTCTGTATCGAGCATAACTGGGATGCTGCCGATATCCTGAAAGGTTGCGGCACTGGTTACTTACGCGGTGTGCCGACATTCGATGCCGCCAGCAACAAGATTCGCATCACCAATCTGCGCTATGACCTGCTGACCGAGGATTTCATGTTGCGCGTGATGCATTCGCTGGCCGGTCCCGCATTGGGACACGAGCTGGAGAAGGGCTTCGCCTTTGACCTGTCCAAAGACATTGCCAAGGTGCAGCAGCAGATTCGGGCCGCCATGACCAAGCCGCAGGGCACGGTATTGCAGATCTCTGGCGCGGTGGACAGTTTCGGTGCCCCGTCTTTAGGTTGGACCAAGGACGGCTTCATTGCCACCATGTCGGCCAATGGCAGCCTGAAGGCAGAATTACGCCCTTAATCGTTTGGGGACGCGGGATCTGCCGGGCCCCCAAGCCTGCTGGTAATTTCCTAAAATGTCGCAAACGCGGTAACCTTTCGGTAAGCCTGTTTTAAGCTACCGGTGCGGTTACCGCGTCTGTTTACGGGCGTTTTACACCCATGCTTCTAGCGTAGGGTGGAATCCGCATACGGAGTGTTCCGGGCGTCGTATGCTGTGCGCCCAGACACCTGCGACAGGAATAGCCGATGAATATCTTCACCCGTCTGCGTTCCATATCGACCAAGGCCATCATTGCTGTTTTGGCGATGATTATTTTGTCCATTGCCATCAGCAGTATTTATATCCTGAATTACTTTAGCGGCATTCTGGGCCCCGACCGCCTCAAACAAAATATTCGTGCCGCCGAAATCATCCTTAATCCCGATCAGGCCCCCTACATCATACGTGACGGGGCGCTCTATGCCGGCGAGCGCAAGCTGAACGGCGACTATTCTGCCGTTGATGAGATCGCGTCGGTTTTTGGTGGGGTTTCTACGCTGTTTCAGGATGGCATTCGCATATCGACTTCCGTGCGTAAAAAAGATGGCACTCGGGCGATCGGCACCAAAATCGATCCCAAGGTCGCTCTGGTCACGATCACCCAAAAACAAACCTATATCGGCGAGGCGATGGTGATTGGCCGGCCATTTATCACGGTCTATAAGCCGCTGATGGATCCGCGTGGCAAGGTCATCGGCGTTTTTGCTGTGGCCTTTGAAAAAAGTGTCTTTAACCAGACATTTACCGACGCGGCGATCCGCGTTGCAATCGCGGGGCTTGTTCTGGCGCTGCTGTGTGGCAGTGTGGGGGCATGGCTGTTCCATCGCCTGTTCGCGCCTTTTGGCCCATTAAGCGAAAAAATGGCCGATGCTCAGAATGGGCGTTACTCCGAAGATGTGCCTTATACCGAGCGCAAGGATGAATTTGGCCATCTGGCTCAGGTCATTCTGGCCTTTAACCGCAATATGGTTCATCAGGAAAAGGCGCGTCAGGCTGCAGACGCGGCCAAGGTTGCCGCGGCGGAAGAACAGAAGCTGGCCGAAGCAGATGCGCGCCGTCAAAGTGAACAGCTGGTGGTGCGGACCTTCGGTGAAGGCATCCGGGCATTGGCGGATGATGATCTGGCCTTCCGGCTGGGTGAAGATGTGCCGGATGCGTATCTGGAGCTTAAGGATAATTTCAACGCCGCGATTGCCAAGTTTGAACGCAATCAGCAGGAACGTGAAGAGGCCTCGCATCAGCGCGAAGCTGATCGCATTGCGGCGGCAAAGTCACAAATGGAGGCCGAGGAAAAGGCCCGTCTGCGCTCGGTCGATCTGGTGGTGGCGTCCTTTGGCGAGGGACTGGCGGCGCTGGCCCGCCGCCATCTGGCCTATCGGCTCAAACACGATATGCCCGAGGAATATCACATCCTGCAGGATGATTTTAACAACGCGATCTCGCAGCTTGAAGAGGCGATGATCGACATTGATACGCAGGCCACTGACATCGCCAACAGCGCTGCCGATATCAGCCGTGCTGCGCAGGAGATGGCCGGGCGGACTGAGCGACAGGCGGCAAGCCTGGAAGAGACTGCCGCGGCGGTCAACGAGATCACATCCAATGTCGGCAAATCGGCTGAAAACGCCCATGCCGCCAGTGACAAGGCGCAGGATGCGCGCAGCAACGCCGAACGCGGCAATACGGTGGCGGTGCGTGCGGTCGAGGCCATGCGCAGGATTGCCAAATCTTCCAACGAAATATCCAGTATTATTGGTGTGATTGATGAAATCGCTTTCCAGACCAATCTGCTGGCGCTGAATGCCGGTGTTGAAGCCGCGCGCGCTGGCGAGGCCGGGCGTGGTTTTGCCGTGGTGGCACAGGAAGTGCGCGCCCTGGCCGGTCGGTCGGCGGAAGCTGCCCGTCAGATTAAGGGGCTGATTAAGACCAGTGATGAAGAAGTCACCGGTGGTGTCAAACTGGTCGAGGAAAGTGGCGCGGCACTGGTGACGATTGTCGCAGATATCGCTAGTATCTCGGATCTTGTGATTAAGATTGCAGAGTCTCAACAGGAACAGGCCCACGCTTTGCGTGAAATTGATACGGCGGTCAGTCAGATGGATCAATCGACCCAGCAGAATGCCGCCATGGCCGAACAAAGCCATGCCGCCGCCGATGCTATGGCTGGCTTTGCCCATGAGCTGGCAACCTTGGTTGCGCATTTTGAAACAAGTCGGCGGTTATTACCGCATTCTGCATCTGGTCGCGTTGCCGCCTGAGGTCATCATCAATAGGGGGAGGGCACTATGGAATTTTTGCCCTGGCGTGCCGAATATGAAATCGGGATCACCGAACTGGATGCCGAACACAAGCAGCTCGTGACGGTTGTTAACACACTGTATCACAATATGATTCCGGGCATGTCGGATTCGTGTTTTACGGGGTTGATCCAAAGTCTGATCGATATTGCCGATAGCCATTTCCGCCATGAAGAAGTGATGTGGACCAATACGGGCTACCCCGAAGCCGATACCCATCACCGCCATCACGTCGAATTGCTGCGTATGATCGAATCCTATCGCGATGTGATTGCCGACCGCAGCGATCCCGAACAATCCCTTGAAAATATGCGTTTTCTGCGCGCCTGGGTGATGGATCACATTAAAGCCTACGATATAAGGCTGGGCAGCTACCTAAGAGCCTGCCCGAAAAAGAGTTGAGTGATCCCAGTAGGTTATGATTCCATAAGTTTTGCGAAGACAGATGGACATCAGATGGCCTGGACCGAGATCACTCGCCGCCAGTATCGGCGAGAAGGCTTGCGTTATGCAAGCGACATGACGAACGAGGAATGGTCTCTGATCGCCGGGTATCTGGCCGGTCCACGCC
>JBAVPS010000234.1:0-4795 GCA_049693315.1 Rhizomicrobium sp.
ATAGAGAAGCTTCAACAACTGCTTCGCATTATTTTCGACCGGTATTTCCAACAGCATGGTAATTCCTCAACCTCGGGCCATTTCGGCCGGATACTCCGGCACACCAATTTAGCAAAAATACGCTAAAATCCCTCATATAATGTTTTGCATCTATTAGCCATATCTATGGCCTGCACACCCAGCCCCACCCTTATTTTGGGTGCGGTCCAGCGGCATAACAAGCGCTGGCCGGATTACTCTTCTTGCGGTATTCCACATCCACCGTAGATACCCCGGACAGCACGCTGTCCGGGGCCAACAGATCAAACCCCTGCGGGCTTTTTCTTTTTCTTCGGCTTTGATGGTGCCTGAGGTTTAGGCTGCACCACGCCCGTGATGAATTCGAACACCAGCTTGTCAGTCTCGCGGTCCAGCAACACCCGCACGGTGCCGCCATGCTGCAACTGGCCGAACAGAATTTCATCCGCCAGCGGTTTCTTGATCGCATCCTGAATGACACGGGCCAAAGGCCGGGCGCCAAACGCATCATCATAGCCCTTGTCACCCAACCAGCGGGTGGCTTCGGCGGTAAGCTCAAAAGTCACGTCACGGTCGATCAGCTGGGCTTCCAGTTCGAGCACAAACTTCTCGACCACTTTGTCGATCACATCATGGCTAAGCGCCCCAAAGGCGATGACCGCATCAAGACGATTGCGGAATTCCGGGGTAAACAGCTTCTTGATGGCTTCCTCGTCCTCGCCTTCACGCTTACCACGGCCAAAGCCAATGGCATTCTGGGCCGCATCCGCCGCACCGGCGTTGGTGGTCATGATAAGGATAACATTGCGGAAATCGATCGACTTGCCGTTATGGTCGGTCAGCTTGCCGTGATCCATCACCTGCAACAGGATGTTGAACAAATCCTGATGGGCCTTCTCGATTTCGTCGAGCAGCAGCACGCAATGGGGATGCTGATCAACACCATCGGTCAGGAGGCCGCCCTGATCGAAGCCGACATAGCCCGGCGGGGCACCAATCAGCCGCGAAACCGTGTGGCGCTCCATATACTCGCTCATGTCGAAGCGCATCAGCTCGACACCCAGCACCGAGGCCAGCTGTTTGGCCACTTCGGTCTTACCAACACCGGTGGGGCCCGAGAACAGATAGCACCCAATCGGTTTTTCAGCCTGGCGTAAGCCCGCCCGGGCCAGCTTGATCGCCGAGGTCAATGCCGAAATCGCCGGATCCTGACCAAACACCACGCGTTTCAGATCGGCTTCCAGTGTGCGCAACGATTCGGCATCGGTCTTCGACACCGATTTGGACGGAATGCGCGCCATCTTGGCCACGACATCCTCAACCTCGCGCACACCGATGACCTTTTTGCGCTTTGGTCCCGGCAGCAGCATCTGGGCCGCGCCGACTTCATCAATGACATCGATCGCCTTGTCGGGCAGCTTGCGATCACTGATATATTTGGCAGACAGTTCGACCGCCGTTTTCACTGCATCGGCAGTGTAGCGAACCTTGTGATATTCCTCGAAATATGGCTTCAGCCCTTTGAGGATCTTGATGGCGTCGGCAATGCTCGGCTCGGCCACGTCGATCTTCTGGAAGCGCCGCACCAGGGCGCGATCCTTCTCAAAATACTGTCGATATTCCTTGTAGGTGGTCGAGCCCATGCAGCGCAGCGAACCGGCCTGCAACGCGGGTTTCAGCAGATTAGAGGCATCCATCGCCCCGCCTGAGGTCGAACCGGCACCAATCACTGTGTGTATTTCGTCGATGAACAAAATGGCCCCGGGCACCGCCTCCAATTCCTTGACGACGGATTTCAAGCGTTCCTCGAAATCGCCGCGATACCGCGTACCGGCAATCAACGCCCCCATATCCAGGGCATAAATTGTCGACTTGGCTAGCACTTCGGGCACTTCGTTCGAGATGATTTTACGCGCCAGGCCTTCGGCAATGGCGGTCTTGCCCACGCCGGGATCCCCGACAAACAGCGGGTTATTCTTCTGACGGCGGCAGAGAATCTGGATGGTACGCTCGACTTCGGCCTCGCGCCCGATCAGCGGATCGATATGGCCACCGCGGGCCTTTTCGTTGAGGTCGATGCAGAAACTCGTCAAGGCGTTGCCCGCCTTGCCCGTGGGGCCACCCGTGCGGCTCTCGGCCTCATCATCTTCTTCATCGGCACCCCGCACCGGACGGGCCTGGGTCATGCCCGGGCGCTTGGCGATACCATGGCTGATAAAGCTGACGGCATCGAGCCGGGTCATATTCTGCTGCTGCAGAAAATAGACCGCGTGGCTCTCGCGTTCGGTGAACATGGCGACCAGAATATTGGCACCCGACACCTCGTCCCGCCCGGAATTCTGCACATGCAGCACTGCGCGCTGGACCACACGCTGAAAACCGGTGGTGGGTTTGGCTTCCTCGTCACCATCGACGATGAGGTTAACCAGATCCTCGTCGATATATTTGATCAGTACCTGCCGCAATATCTCCATATCGACATTGCATGCCTTCATCACTTGTGCGGCATCGGCATCGTCAATCAGCGACAGGAGGAGA
This sequence comes from Rhizomicrobium sp., assembly GCA_049693315.1. Taxonomy (GTDB): domain Bacteria; phylum Pseudomonadota; class Alphaproteobacteria; order Micropepsales; family Micropepsaceae; genus Rhizomicrobium. The sequence continues at coordinate 2,557 of JBAVPS010000234.1, forward strand.
TGCTCCAGCGTGGCGTATTCGTGATGGCGCTCGCTGGCCAGGCGAATGGCCCGGTGCAAAGCAAGTTCGAGACTGCGCGACAGGGAGGGCATGGGCTACTCCTTTTCGATGGTACACTGCAAAGGATGTTCATTGCGCCGGGCGATTTCGATCACCTGGGCAACTTTGGTCTCGGCAACTTCAAAGGTATAAATACCGCACACGCCCACCCCACGACGGTGGACTTGCAGCATAATGTCGATGGCTTCGTTGCGGTTTCGGCCGAAGATGCTTTCGAGGACCTGCACCACGAAATCCATCGGCGTATAATCGTCGTTGAGCAGCAACACCTTATATAGGCTTGGGCGTTTAGTCTTAGGCAGAACCTGTGCAACAGCGCTGCCGTCGGGGGTATCCCCGCCTTCACCCTGATCAGACTGGCTCTTACGACCTTTGCTCATTTGTGTGCCCATTCTAATGCTTGTTTTGAATTAATATAAAGATGCATCTGGAATTTTTTAACGATACGCCTTTACCCTGATACTCACCTTATCGTGCGGTGATGATCGGTCCACCATGATATTCTGCAAGCATGGGCGAAGGAATTCAGGAAAAAATGTCTAAATCTCGGCTTTTTTTAGAAAATGCAGTTAACCTGCCGTTACAAGGACTTGCGCGCTTCGCCATGATTTGGTCCTATTGTTGAAGTGATTTGGTTCAGGCCAAACTGTTGGCTAGCTTGCAAGGGGCCAGCCGCTTAGTGCAGAACGTTAGTTCTAAAGGTTTAGACCTAAAGGTTTTGGCTAAACGGTGTCGACCAGTCTGAAATCGGGGTACGGAATGGCGGAAATCTCGCGCGGCCGCCTAGGCCATGGCGCGAACAGATGGATTCTTACGACACTGGCGCTTCTTTTTGGGGCGTCCACCCTTTGTGCAACTTTGGGGGTAACCCCGGCACAAGCCAAAAACCATGCCGCACGCCGACATGGTCGCATTGCGGTGGTCGGCAGGTCAGATCCCGGCAAGGACGCCGCCCTGATTGTCGATGGCATCAGCGGCAAAGTGCTTTACGCCCGTAACGCCAACGAAATCCGCCACCCCGCGTCACTCACCAAGATGATGACGCTGTATCTGCTGTTTGATGCGTTGAAAAACGGCCAGGTCGCGATGGACACCACGCTGACCTTCTCGGCCCACGCCGCCAGCCAGCACCCCACCAACATGCACGTCGCCCCCGGCGAACGGATGGATGTCGAAACCGCGATCAATGCGCTGGTCGTCCGTTCGGCCAATGATGTCGCCGTTGCGATAGCCGAAGCGCTTGGCGGCAGCGAACCCCGCTTTGCCGAGATGATGACCGCCAAGGCCCAGAGCCTCGGCATGCGCAACACGGTGTATCACAACGCTTCGGGCCTGCCTGACCCCGGTCAGATCACCACGGCCGCTGATCTGGCGACGCTAGCCCGCCATCTGGCCTATGATTTTCCGCAGTATTTCCCCTATTTCTCGCATCGTGAGTTCGCCTATCGCGGCAATCGCTATCCCGGGCATGACAATCTGCTCGGCCGCTATCCCGGTGCTGACGGCATGAAAACCGGCTATACGGATATGTCGGGCTTCAATCTGGTGTCCTCGGTCAGCCGCAGCAACACCCATATCATTGGCGTTGTCATGGGCGGGCCGACCGCTGCACGCCGTGATACCGAAATGATGCGCCTGCTGGATGCCGCCTTTGACGACATTGCCCATTCGCCGCGCCTGGTCGCCCATGCCCAACTGCCGTGGCAGACCGGGCAATCCCGGATAGCTGGCCTGCAGCCGCCGACACAGGTCGCATCGGCATCCCAAAAGGGTTTGTGGCGTGTCGATCATGACGGCCAGATCACCCCGCTGCCCCGTGGCCAGTATGCGCCGCTGAGCGATGTTCGTGGTGGCCACGCCAGCGACGCAGAAGATGAGGATACCGCCGAAACCCGCACCGCGCTTGACGCCCTGCGCCCCCGGCCGCAGCCCCCCACAGACAGCAAATCTGCTGACACTAAACCGGCAGAAACCAAAGTTGCCGCCTATATGCCGCGCCCGCAGATGGCACCACGGCGCGCTGCACAACGCGCCGCCCGCCCGGACGTAATCGATGCCAGCAAGGCACCGGAAACCGGCATGCATGACTGGACCATCCAGATTGGCGCCTATAACGATTTGAATTTGGCCCGCAGCCAGCTTGCCGCCTATGCCGACAAATCGCTCGACGTGCTGGGAC
>JBAVPS010000235.1:0-3504 GCA_049693315.1 Rhizomicrobium sp.
GCGTTTCGACCCCGGTTTTGGCCGTGTGCGCAATGCGCGTGAATTCAAAGTCTGGGAAGGCGGCGGCGAATATAACGTCGCCCGCGCTTTCAAAAAATGCTGGAAAAAGCGTTCGTCGGTTGTCACCGCTCTGCCGCAGAATGATCTGGGCTGGCTGGTGGAAGACTTCATTCAGCAGGGCGGTGTCGATACCTCGCACATCGTTTGGCGTGATTTTGATGGTCTGGGCCGCAACACCCGTGTCGGCCTCAACTTCACCGAAAAGGGCTACGGCATTCGTCCGGCGCTGGGCTGCTCCGATCGTGGCAATACCGCCGCTTCACAGATCAAGCCCGGTGAAATCAACTGGGACAAGCTGTTTGGTGAAGAAGGCGTGCGTTGGTTCCACACCGGCGGTATCTTCGCGGCACTGGCCCCTAACACAGCCGAGACGGTGATTGAAGCCGTGCAGGTGGCTCATAAATATGGCACCATCGTTTCTTATGATCTGAACTATCGCGCCTCGCTGTGGAAAAGTCAGGGCGGCAAGGAAGGCGCGCGTAAGATCAATCGCGAAATCGCCAAATATGTCGATGTCATGCTCGGTAACGAGGAAGACTTTACCGCTTGTCTCGGCTTCGAGGTTGAAGGTCTGGACGAGCATATCTCCAAAATCGATCCGGCCAACTTCAAGAAGATGATTGCCACGGCGGTCAAGGAATTCCCCAACTTCAAGGTTGCTGCCACCACGCTGCGCAACGCCAAAACCGCCACCATCAATGACTGGGGCGCGGTGATTTATGCTGGTGGGAATTTCTACGAAGCGCCGATGCGCGAAAATCTCGAAATCTATGACCGTGTTGGCGGTGGTGATGGCTTTGCCTCCGGGCTCGCCTATGGTTTCCTGGAAGGCAAGGGGCCGCAGGCTGCGGTGGAATATGGTGCGGCCCATGGCGCGTTGGCCATGACCACGCCGGGCGATACCTCGATGGTTAATTTTAAAGAGGTCGAGGCCGCGATGAAGGGCAAGGGTGCCCGCGTCATCCGCTAAGTTTGTTACGCTTTCACGCATTATTCAGACACTGGCCTGTGGGCATGCCCACAGGCCATCTTTTTTCCGTATACGGCTTTTACGGCTCCAGCTCGCAATCCCAATAGAGATAATCGGTCCAGCTGTCGTGCAGATAGTTGGGCGGAAAATGACGGCCATTGCCGCGCAATTCGATAATGCTGGGCCGGTGCGGTTTGTGGCGTGGAAACATGCCGCTTTGCTTCGGCATCAGGCCACCTTTTTTCAGGTTGCATGGGGCGCAGGCGGTGGTGACATTTTCCCATGTCGTGCGCCCGCCGCGCGAGCGTGGGATCATATGATCAAACGTCAGATCACGGTGCGAACCACAATACTGGCATTCGAACAGATCGCGTAAAAACACATTGAACCGGGTGAAAGCTGGCACGCGCTGGGGGTGAATATAGGTCTTGAGCGACACCACCGACGGCAGGCGCATTTCAAAGCGCGAGGAGCGCACGGTGCGGTCATATTCTTCGAGGATATTCACCCGGTCTAGGAACACCGCCTTGATGGTATCCTGCCACGACCACAGCGACAGAGGATAGTAACTCAACGGCCGATAATCGGCGTTAAGTACCAATGCCGGACAATCACGAGGGTTACATGTTGCAGCCAACACGATGAAAACCCTTATCCGTTTGCCCCGTCCCGGCCTTCACGGCCATTGTGGGCCAGCCTATCCTTACGCGATTCGCCGCAACGGTTAAGTGACAAAGGCCAAGAAATTTTCGCTTAGTCTTGTCCCATGGCAGCGTATGGCTATCTTGGCACAATGAAGCTTACCCGTTTTGCCCCCAGCCCGACAGGGCTTCTTCACCTTGGCCATGCCTATGCCGCTGGGGTTGCCGCGCGGCTGGCGGCGGGGCTTGAGGATAAATTCCTTGTCCGGCTTGAAGATATCGACGCCACGCGCTGCCGCCCGGTGTTTGCCGCGGCAATTCTGGCTGATTTACGCTGGCTTGGTTTACGCTTTCCCGAACCGGTACTGGCCCAGTCGTCCCGGATGGGGGCATATGCGGCGGCGCTTTCCCGGCTCACGGCGTTGGGGCTGGTCTACCCCTGTTTTTGCAGCCGCAGGGACATTGCCGCCGCCGCTGATGCCATGGGGCCGGAAGGGGCACTCTATTCCGGTACCTGCCGTTCTCTGCCCGCTGGGGCGTGCGCTGCGCGTATGGCGGCCGAACCCTATGCCCTGCGTCTTGATGTGGCCAAAGCGGTGGCGATGGCTGGTCCGCTGACCTTTACCGAGGAAGGCGGCGGTCCCCACGGCGAAACCGGCGTGATTGCCGCTGATCCGGGCCTGTTCGGTGACGTCGTGCTGGCGCGTAAAGAGACGCCGACGGCCTATCATCTGGCCGTGGTGGTTGATGATGCCTTTCAGGGCGTGAATCTTGTGAGCCGGGGCGTGGATCTGTTCGCCGCCTGTCATATTCAGCGGCTGTTACAGGCGCTGCTGGGGCTGCCCGAGCCGCATTACCACCATCATCGCCTGATCCTCGACGAGCAGGGCCATAAATTCGCCAAGCGCAACCATTCGGTCACGCTGGCGGCCTTGCGGGACGCGGGCGTAACCCCGGCGGAAATCTGGCAGCGTGTCGGTCTTTCGCCGGAACTGTAATAAAACCGACGCAAAATTCCGTATCGTAGCCGCACCGGCTTTCGGGTGTGGTAACCGACGGGTGTGCGATGCGTTTTCTTTTTGTCTTATGGGCGCTGGTTGTGTTTTGCCCGCTGGCGCTGGCCGGTGGCGTTGCCAGCTCTGTGGACGACGGGGCACTGGCACTGGCCATGGTGCAGTCATCGCCCACGGTTCGGGCGGCACAACAGGCGCTTGCCGCTGCGGTTGCAGACCTGCCAGCGGATTTGCGCGATAAAACGCAGGCGGCCATGCTGACGGCTGGGGGATGTATCGCGTATCGCGCAGGGGCCGACGCCACGGTGCGTCAGCAGGTGGTGTCGGATTTGATCCGGCAGGGTTTTGCCCGTGATGAAAAGGCACTTTACCGCAGCCTCTATGGCTATCCCGTCACCGTGGGGACTGATTGTACACGTCGCACGGCGGCGGCGCTGGCGGCACCCGGTGGCGATGATACCGGTCATCATGTCTGGCCGGGTGGGCTGATGGTGCATACCGCCTTTAATCTTGCGGTGGCGCGCGATCTGGTGCGGCGTTACCGTGAGGCAAGCGGCGAGCCGGCTGCGCTGGATGCGCCTGCACTGACGGCGGCGGTGCTGTGGCATGACTGGGCCAAGCAGCTGGAATATGTCTGGGCTGATGGTCATGTGCAGTCCTATGAAACCGCGTTGGCGGGCACAGGGGCTCATCACATCATCGCTCTGGCCGAGGCTATGGCCAGCGGTCTGCCCGCACGGGTGATCGCGGCGCAGGCCTGCGCCCATGGCGTGCCCGAAACCGTTGGTCCGCAGGGTGTGGCGGACTGGTTGCGCGCGGC
>JBAVPS010000236.1:0-1719 GCA_049693315.1 Rhizomicrobium sp.
TTCTCCGCACCGAATATACGGTGCTGTCGGCCACGTCTGGCGCCGACGCTTTGCGGGTTGCGACGGCCCTGCCGCATCCGGATTGTATTTTGCTCGACGTTCTGATGCCGGAAATGGATGGTTACGAGGTGTGCCGGCTGCTCAAGGCGCAGGAGGAAACCCGCCGGATTCCCGTTTTGTTTGTAACCACGCTGGATGATGCGCAGGATGAAGCCTATGGGCTGGAGCTGGGTGCGGTTGATTACATCACCAAACCGGTGCGGCCACCAGTGGTGCTGGCGCGGGTGCGCAATCATCTGCGGCTGAAAGACTATCAGGATCATCTGGAACGGCTGGTGCTCCGGCGGACATGGGAAATCGTGCGCACTCAGGATGTGGCGCTGCTGAGTTTGGCCGCATTGGCAGAATCGCGTGACAATGAATTGTCGGGCCACTTCAGCCGCACGCAACGTGTGGCGCGTCTGCTTGGCAAAGAATTATCGCTGTTGCCGCAATATGCTGATTTTTTCCGCAATACGACCCTCGATACCCTCTACAAATCTATCCCGCTGCACGATGTGGGCAAGGTGTCTATTCCAGATCATATTCTGCTTAAACCCGGCAAACTGACCCCGGAAGAATTTGAAATTATGAAGCTGCACACGGTGCGCGGGCGCGATATTCTGACCCGTGCCGAGCGCCATCTGGGGCATAATACGTTTTTGCAGGTCGCCCGCGATATTGCCTATTCACATCACGAACGCTGGGATGGTGGTGGCTATCCGCTGGGGGTGGCCGGTGATCATATCCCTTTGGCCGGGCGGATTATGGCTGTGGTCGATGTCTATGACGCGCTTATCAGCAAGCGCGTGTACAAAATGCCCATGACACATCGCGAGGCGCTGAAGAATATCGCACAGGGGCGCGGAACGCATTTTGATCCGACGATCGTCGATATTTTCCTGCGCCATGAAGATCTGATCCGCGAAATTTCACTGGCCTATGCGGATTGTGATCTGGAACGCCAGGCCCTTGCGCCGGAAGCGGCCATGCATATGCATTAAAACGCCCGGGGCGGTTAAGGGGCAGCAGTCTGTACTGCCGCCCCTGTCGCAGGCTTAAGGCATGGGTGGTGTGCTTTGAACAAGCACTGGGGGAGGGCCATCCATGTGGGGGCGGCCTCAAGCCAGATATGCTTCATAAGCCTGTGGCGGCGGGCTGACTATGACCCATTTTTGCTTGTGGTTATGATGCGGATTCATCAATCCGGTTTGGCTTTTTTTCGTTATCCGCGATAGCGCAGTGCATCGACCAGAAGGGCAAAGGCCGGCGAGGGTTGGCGGCGGCTGGGGTAATAGAGATAAAATCCGGGAAAGGACGGGCACCAATCGTCCAGTACACGGACGAGTTCACCGCTGGTAATATACGTCAATATCAGTTCTTCCGGAACATGGGCGATGCCAAGGCCCGCCAGAACGGCGTGAGAGACCTGCGCAACACCATTAAAGATCAACTGACCATCAACGCGGACATTAAGCTCGCGGCCATCTTTTTCAAATTCCCACGCGTATAGCCCGCCATAGGTGGGCAGGCGCAGGTTAATGCAGTTATGCTCGGTCAGATCGTGCGGGGTAACGGGCTTTTTGTGGCTTAAAAAATAGCTCGGTGCTGCAACCGTTGCCATCCGTGAATCGCCGCCGATCCGCACCGCGACCATATCTTTTTCGACCTGCTCACCAT
>JBAVPS010000237.1:0-6355 GCA_049693315.1 Rhizomicrobium sp.
CATTCCGTCACAGCATCACACGCCCGCGGCCAAGCAATTCAAGGTCCGGGAAAAAGAAACCGACCCCTTGGGCAATTCGGTTTCGCTGGAGGAGGAGATGATCAAGGTCTCCGATACTCAGGCGCAATACCAGGCCGCCAGCGATCTGTATGCCAAGGCGATTACCATGATGAAGACCGCGATCAAGAGCAGCAGCTGATTTTTCCGATGCGTGTGGGCGAACAGGTAATGGAGAGAGTGTAAGATGGATTTCACCACCACCATGGCGGTTTCGGCGTCCGGCCTTCGGGCGCAGTCCGACCGCATGAAGACGCTGGCGGAAAACATCGCCAATGCCAATTCCACCGCGACCACGCCGGGCGGCGACCCGTATCGCCGTCAGATCCCGGCGATGAAGAGCGCGTTCGACAAGGAACTGGGCGTTACCGTGGTCAAATCGGATAAGCCGGTGGCCGATCAGACGGCGTTCCCGCTCAAATATGACCCCGGCAATCCGATTGCCGATCAGCAGGGCTATGTCAAACAGCCCAACGTGCAGAGCCTGGTTGAAATCATGGATATGAAGGATGCCCAGCGCTCCTATGAGGCGGGCCTCAGCGTCATGGATGTGACGAAGAATATGCAGTCGCAGACCATCAATCTGCTCACCAAATAAACGCGGCTAGGGGGGATATATCATGGCTGTTTTACCTGCTGCCGCTGCCGCTGCCTATCGTGCCGCGGCGCAAATGGCGACGCCTGCTTCCTCTGCCAGTGCAGCCAGCAGCACCGGCAGCAATGCATTAGGGGCGGGAAACTTTTCCGACTTCCTGTCGAGTGCGGTCAAGGACAGCATCTCCACCATCAAGCAGGGTGAAAACATGGCGGCCAAGCAGGTTGCCGGTAAAGCCGAACTGATTGATGTGGTCACCGCCGTCAATGCGGCCGAACTTTCCCTCAATACCGTGGTGGCGGTGCGCGATAAGGTGATTTCCGCCTATCAGACCATCATGAGCATGTCGATCTAAAGGGGCGTTATGGGACCGGGTGAAACCATCGATTTCGCGCGCAGTGCGATTTATGTGCTGCTGGAAATCTCTATGCCGGCCATGCTGACGGCGCTGGCGGTGGGGCTGGTCATTGGTCTGTTACAGGCCCTGACCCAGATTCAGGAAGCCACCCTGGTGTTCGTGCCCAAGATCATTGCGATCTTTGTGGTGCTGCTGATCACCCTGCCCTTTGTTGGCCATGTCATGGGCGGGTTCATGAACGATGTCGCCGAGCGGATCTCGGCCTATTAGGTTTCGCCCGCCCCTTATGGCGGCGGATGTGTGGGCAGCAAGGCCGGTGGGGCCCCGGTAAAATGCTGGAGGATGGCGGGACAGACGTAAAATGATGCATGTCACCCTGCCCAATCTGACGGGAATCTTTCTCGTTTATTTTCTGGTTTTTGCACGCGTCGGCGGCATGGTCATGCTGATGCCCGGCGTTGGCGAAAGCAGTGTGCCGGCGCGGGTGCGACTGATCTTTGCCCTTGGCCTGACCATCGTGATGGCACCGTCGGTTGCCAGCGCCTATCCCAACACCAATCCGCTCAGCTTAGTCGCATTGATCATTTTGCTGGTGCAGGAAATGGTTGTCGGTGTGCTGCTCGGCACCATGGCCCGTATGATTACCAGCGCGCTGTCGGTGGGCGGCTATCTCATCGCCAACCAGATCGGCCTGTCGATGGCGCAGACCGTCGATCCCAGTTCGTCTTCATCCAACGATCAGGGTGCGGTGCTGGGCAACTTCTTAAGCATGATCGGTCTGGTGGCGGTGTTCGCCACCAATCTGCACTATCTCCTGATCGGGGCGGTCAGCGGCAGTTATCACATCATTCCGCCGGGTGGGAAACTGCCCACCGCCGATATGGCCGAGCTGGCGATCCGCTTTACCAGTGCGGCTTTCGTGCTGGGCTTTCAGCTTGCCGGGCCATTCCTGGTGTTCGGCTTTGTGGTCAATCTGGCCTTTGGCGTGCTGTCGCGCCTGATGCCGCAATTGCAAATCTTCTTTGTCGTTATGCCGATCAATGTGCTGATCGGGTTTTCTCTGCTCGCGTTATTTCTCGGCACGATGATCACACTGTATCTCGATTTTTTCTCCAGCCAGATGGGGATGCTGCAATAGCGGCATAACAGAACATGGCAGGCGAAGATCGCGATCCCTCACAACAAACCGAAGAACCAACAGCCCGAAGGCTGCAACAGGCGCATGAGCAAGGCGACCAGATCAAAAGCGTCGAGCTGCAGACGCTGATCCTGCTGGTGGGGGCGACCATTGCGGTCAGCGTTTTCGGCCGCGGTATCGTCATCGGCTTTATCAACAACCTGAAAATTTTTCTGGCCGAGCCCGACCGCATGGCCACCGATGGCAATGCTCTGATCCTGATGTTCAAGGCGCTGCTCGGGCAATTACTGGTGATTTTCGGGCCGTTCTTCGTGTTGCTGATGGTGTTCGGGGTGGCGGGTAATGTGGTGCAGGGTATGCCGAGCTTTACCCCCAGCCGGATCATGCCCAACCTGTCCAAGCTGTCGCCCCTCAATGGCCTTAAGCGCATGTTCGGCATGGATGGCATTTCCAATCTGCTCAAGGGGCTGTTGAAAATCGCCGTCGTCGGTCTGGCAATCTGGATCCAGCTTTGGCCGCAGCGTAACGGGCTGGAGGCGGTGCTGACCCAGTCGCCGGCAGCTGTGGCCGATGACATGTCGCGCATGTTCATCCATCTGATGATCGCGGCATTGACGGCCATCGCCTTCATCGCGGCGATTGACTATGCGCTGCAGCGTCACGAGTTCATGAAGCGCAACCGCATGTCCAAGCAGGAAATCAAGGACGAAATGAAGGAGACGGAAGGCGACCCCAAGATCAAAGGCAAAATCCGTCAGTTGCGCATTGAACGCTCGCGTAAACGCATGATGGCGGCGGTGCCCAAGGCGACCGTGGTCATCACCAACCCGACCCATTATGCCGTGGCGCTGCTGTATGAACAGGGCAAGACCGCCGCGCCGATCTGTGTTGCCAAGGGCGTCGATGAGATTGCCTTTCGCATCCGCGATGTCGCCAAGGAGCACGAGGTTCCCATCGTTGAAAATCCACCACTGGCCCGGGCGCTCTATGCCAGTGTTGAGGTCGATGCCACCATCCCCGCCGAGCATTACAAGGCCGTGGCGCAGGTCATCGGCTATGTCCTGCGTCTGACGGGTAAGCTGCGTCCGAATTAGGCGGCGGTTTGCCCGTATGGGGGCGGGCTGCCGTAAACGACAGCCTGCAGGCCGCCTTGGGTATTTTCCGTATTAAAATGGCAGGCTAAATCATCGTCTTAAGCGAGAAAACGGTACGGCTTGTTAGCTTTTTCGGATAGACTGAAATCCGGCATGACGACACAGGATAGCATGGACAGCGTTTCCGGCTTACCCGCAGGCGGTTTACCATCTGGCGCATGGCGCTGGGTGGCGGTGGCGTTCGTCGGGTTGGCATTGGTGGCGGGCGTACTGGCGGTGCTTTCTCCGCAGACGGTGCAATGGGTCGGCGTGGCGCTGCTGACCGGTATCGCGCTGGTCGGCTGCCTGTTTTTCTATACGATCTGGCCGCGTGATACGGCCCGCGGTGCCGATGCCCGCCGGGCGGCAGAAGCGGCGGCCCGCTCCAATGTCGCCTGGGCGATTACCGGCGCTGATGGCGCGGTGCGGGATTGCAACGAGATTTACCGGCGCATGGCCGGCACCCAGGAGGGCGAGGCCCCGGCCCCGCCTGAACTGGCCTTAAGCGATGAAAAATCGGCGTCGGTGCTGTACCGGCTGTCCCGCAGCGCGGTTGATGGTCAGGCGCGCGAGGAATGTTTTGCGGTGGCACCGGGCATGGAAATCGTCGCCGCGGTGCGTCCGTTGCAGCGGCGGCAAACCTGTTGGTGGTTTACCCCCCGGCTGGCTCCGGAATCGCACAAAACGGCTGTGGGGCAAGCGCCGAACAGCCGCGAACGGGTGGGCGAGCTGTTTCGCGATGCCCCGATCGGTGTCGCGCTGGCCGAGGCTGGCGGTACGCTCATCGAAGTGAATGACGCTTTCAAAAGTTTTTTCCGCGATGCCGGGCTGCCCGGTTCGGCGGCGGATACGCTGGTTGGCCGACAGGTCGGCGAACTTATCGAAATTGCCGACCGTCCCGCGGTTCTGGCCCTGATCGGTCAGGCGGCACAGGGGCAGGCGGGCGGGCCGCTGGCCGAGCCGGGTGACGAAGGCCGGGTCGAGCTGCGCCCGGCGGGCAATGATGAACGCAAAGCCGAGCTTTTTGCCTGTGCTGGCGGTGGCGGTCGGGTCATTCTGTATCTGCACGATGTGTCGGAACAGCGGGCGCTGGAATCCAAATTCGCCCAGTCGCAGAAGATGCAGGCGGTTGGTCAGCTGGCCGGTGGCGTGGCGCATGACTTTAACAACCACCTCACGGTTATTATTGGTAACTGCGAATTTCTGCTGATGCGTCACCGGGCGGGTGACCCCTCGTTCAAAGAGATTAACGAGATCAATCAGCACGCTTTACGCGCCGCCAATCTGGTCAAGCAGCTCCTGGCTTTCTCGCGCAAGCAGACCCTGCAGCCCAAGGTACTGGCCTTACGTGAGGTGGTGGGCGAACTGGCAATCATGCTGCGCCGGCTGCTGCGCGAGGGGATCGAGCTTAAGCTGGAATCGGCGAATGATCTGTGGGCGGTCCATGCTGACGAGGCGCAGATCTCCAATGCCATTATCAATCTTGTGGTGAATGCCCGCGATGCCATGCCCAAGGGCGGCACGGTGACCATTCGCAGTGGCAACGAAACCATTGCCGAGGCGATGGCGATGGGCGACGCCACCATGCCGCCGGGCGAATATGTTCGTATTGGTGTGATCGATACCGGCACTGGCATTGAAAAAGACCATATGGCCAAGATTTTCGATCCCTTTTTCACCACCAAACCGGTGGGACAGGGCACGGGTCTGGGGCTGGCGACGGTCTATGGCATTGTCAAACAGACTGGCGGCTTCATCTCGGTCGAATCCGAGACCGGCAGGGGGACGAATTTCAGTATTTTCCTGCCGCGCTATCGCGCCGATCAGGCTGCGCCGGAGAAAAGCGAACCTGCGGCGGTGGCGACCCGCGATGTCACCGGTCAGGATACCATTTTGCTGGTCGAGGATGAGGAGGCCGTGCGCAGCTTCGCGGTGCGGGCCCTCAGAATGCGCGGCTATCAGGTGCTGGAAGCCCCCGGTGGCGAAGAAGCCCTTGAAATCGTGCGCAAAGCGACCGCGCCGATTCATCTGCTGATTTCCGATGTGGTGATGCCCAATATGGATGGGCCCACGCTGGTGCGGGCGGTCAAACGCATCCGCCCTGATATGCCGGTGATTTTCATGTCCGGTTATGCCGAGGACGCTTTCCAGCGTAACGAGGAGCGGGCCGAGGATCTGCACTTCCTGCCCAAGCCGTTCGGCCTCAAGCAACTGGCGGCCAAGGTCAAGGAAGTTCTTTCGCAGCACAGCCAGAGCTAGAATCCCCCCGTCAGCCGTGGCAATCGCCCCATCTTAATTTGCAACTGTTGCGAATGTGTCGCATAATCTGCATCCCCCTCCCTTGCTGGCGATAATGACTATCAATATTAGTCGCAGGGTTCGCAATCTAACGAGGGATGATCCGTGCGCGCGTTTACGAAATGGCTTTTGTTGGGGACTGCTGGTTTCGTTATGGCCGGGGCTGGGGCAAATGCCGCAGCGGCGGCCGATAGTTCCAAGGGGGTCATCGAAACGGTGACCGTGACCGGTCAGGCGTTCGAGCTGGACGTCAAGGGGCAGACCCCGCTGATCGAAACGCCGCAGAACATCCAGATCATTTCATCCGACCTGCTGCAGGCGCAGGGTGTCACCCGCCTTGATGAAGCCCTGCGCAATGTTGCGGGCGTGATGGGCGGTGGCTACTACTCAACCTACGACTATTTCCGCATCCGTGGCTTTGATGCTTCCGGTTACATCTATCTCGATGGCATGCGTCTGGACAGCTATGTCGATGTGAATGCCGAGATGTTCGGGCTCGAGCAGATTCAGGTCGTCAAAGGCCCGGCTTCGGCCATGTATGGTCAGGGCGCGCTGGGCGGTCTGGTCAATTTCGTCAGCAAGCGTCCGACCGACAAGGCCTTCCTGAATGTCGGCGGCTCGTTCGGCTCCTATGACAGCTATGATTTCACCTTTGATGGCAATCTGCCGGTTACGGATGATCTGGCCGTGCGTATGGTTGCGCTCAAGCGCCACGAAGGCAGCTTTGTCGACCGTTCAACCGGCAACAACCGGGTTTATCTGGCCCCGTCGGCGAC
>JBAVPS010000238.1:0-4169 GCA_049693315.1 Rhizomicrobium sp.
ATATGAGGGATTCGCATATGCTGAACCATGTCTCTGTTGGTGTGCGTGACGTTGCACGTGCCGCCGAGTTTTATGATGCCGTTCTGGCCCCGCTTGGCTATAAGCGCGTAATCGACTTTCTGCCCACCGCCATTGCCTATGGCGACAAGGCCCCGAGCCTGTGGATTCAGTTGCCGCGCGGCCAGCAGGAACTGGTGGTTGGCAACGGCAGCCATCTCAGCCTGGTTGCCCGCAGCAAGGATGCCATTCAGGCGTTCTATGATGCGGCCCTGACTCATGGCGCCACCGATGATGGTGCCCCCGGCCCGCGCCCGGATTACAGCCCGGAATATTATGCGGCTTTTGTCATCGACCCCGATGGCAACCGGCTTGAAGCGGTGCTGATCGAAGCTCCCAAGGCTGAAAAGCCCGCCAAGGCAAAACCTGCTAAGAAAAAAGCGGCAAAGGCTGCCAAGGCCGCCAAGCCGGCTAAGGTTGCCAAGCCCGCCAAAGCGGCCAAGCCTGCGAAAAAAGCCAAACCGGCGAAGTCGGCCAAGCCCACCAAGGTGGCAAAGCCGGTCAAGAAAGCCGTCAAGCTGGCCAAAAAAGCCGCCAAGCCTGCAAAGGCTGTAAAGCCGGCGAAGAAGGCCAAACCGGCAAAGATCACCAAGGTCGCCCCCAAGGCTGGCAAAAAGGCCGGTAAGAAGGCGAAAAAGAAGTGAGTTTGAGCGGTGACACGCCGGGCCGCGGGCGCTGTCCTTGGCCGGGCGAAGATCCGCTCTATCTTGCCTATCACGATACCGAATGGGGCGTGCCGGAATATGATTCCCGCGCCCTTTTCGAAAAGCTGATCCTCGATGGTTTTCAGGCCGGACTGGCCTGGATTACGATCTTGCGCAAACGTGAGGATTTTCGCCGCGCCTTCGATGGGTTTGATCCTCAAACCGTCGCGCGTTACGGCGAGAAAGATATTGCCCGGCTGCTTAAGGATGCCAGCATCGTCCGCAGCCGGGCAAAAATCACCGCAGCCATTACCGCCGCCCGCCTCTGGATCGAGATCGAGGACAGGGAACCCGGCGGCTTTACCGAACTGATCTGGAAGCATGTCGACGGCGCGCCCGTTGTCCACCGTTACAAGACCATAAAACAGGTTCCGGCATCCTCGCCGATGAGTGAAGCGCTGTCGAAAGACCTCAAAAGCCGGGGCTTTAAATTCTGTGGACCGGTCATCGTTTATGCCTTTGCGCAGGCGGTTGGCATGGTCAACGATCATCTGACCAGTTGCTTCCGGCATGGCGAATGTCAGAAGCTGACCGCCGCCAAATAAATTGGTATTTTCAAAACCAATCAATATGTTATTAGGCATCGTTCAGGTGTCGCTTCAACATGAGTGTGGGCCATGGCCAAATCTTCTGCCAGCTTTGTCTGCCAATCCTGCGGTACGGTTGCCCCCAAATGGGCCGGCAAATGTGATGCCTGCGGGGCGTGGAATACGCTGGTTGAAGAAGCCGCCCCCACCCCGCTTGGTGCCGGGGCGCGCAAACGCGAACGCGGCCGCGCCTTTCAGCTGGAAGACCTCAAGACGCTGGATAAGGAACCGCCACGGCGCATCACCGGGGTGAAAGAATTTGACCGGGTTTGTGGTGGCGGTCTGGTCGCCGGTTCAGCCTTGCTGATCGGTGGCGATCCCGGCGTCGGCAAATCGACATTGGTGTTGCAGGCTCTGGCATCCTACGCCCGCGCCGGGGGCCGCTGCGTTTACATCTCGGGTGAAGAAGCCGCCGCGCAGGTTCGCCTGCGCGCCGCACGCATGGGGCTTTCCGATGCCCCGGTGGCATTAGGGGCTGCAACCAACGTCGAAGATATTCTGGCCACCATCGACAAGGGTGACACGCCCGGCATTCTGGTGATCGACTCCATTCAAACGATCTGGACCGGCGCGCTGGATGCCGCCCCCGGCACCATCGCACAGGTCCGCACCGGCTCGTATGATCTGGTGCGCTATGCCAAGGCGACCGGCGCGGTGCTGCTGCTGATCGGCCATGTCACCAAAGACGGCCAGATCGCCGGTCCGAAGGCGGTCGAACATCTGGTCGATGCCGTGCTCTATTTTGAAGGCGAACGCGGCCATCAGTTCCGCATCTTACGTGCCGTGAAGAACCGCTTCGGCCCCACCGATGAAATCGGCGTGTTCGAAATGACCGGTAAGGGATTGAGCGAAGTGGAAAATCCCTCGGCGCTGTTTCTGGGCGACCGTAACGGCAACACCCCCGGCACGGCGGTGCTGGCCGGACAGGAAGGCACCCGCCCCATTCTGGTCGAGGTTCAGGCGCTGGTCGCCGAGGCCGGTTACGGCACACCGCGCCGCGCCGTGGTCGGTTGGGACACCGGACGGCTGGCAATGATACTGGCCGTGCTTGATGCCCGCTGCGGTCTGGGTGTCAGCGCCCATGATGTCTATCTCAACATCGCCGGGGGCTTGAAGGTCACCGAACCCGCAGCCGATCTGGCCGCGGCGGCGGCCCTGATGTCGTCCTACAGCGGGCGGCCCCTGCCGCGCGATACGGTATTTTTTGGCGAGATTGGCCTGTCGGGCGATGTGCGCCCGGCACCACAGAGTGAATTGCGCTTGAAAGAAGCGGCGAAATTGGGTTTTTCTCGGGCTGTGGTCGCCGAAGGTATCAAAACCGTCATTGACGGCATCACGTTACAAACTGTCCGGCAGGTTTCCGATCTGCTAGACATTACCGGCAGTGGTGAGCCACGCCCCAGCAGCCGCTCAAATGCTGGTCGTCCAGATTCTGGTCGTTCGGATTCTGGTCACTAAAGCCCCTGAAACAAGGGGGATTTAAGGACAGGTATGACCTTTCACTGGCTCGATTTGGTTCTGGTTCTCGGCGTCGGCGTTTCGGCGGTTTACGCCACATTGCGTGGCTTCGTGCGCGAAACCCTGTCGATCATCGCCTGGGTGGTGGCGGTGCTGGCGGCGCTGTATTTCGGCCCCACACTGGCTGACGCCCTGAAACCCCATCTGTCCGGAGGCCTCAACGACATTGCCGGCTATCTGCTGGTCTTCGTGTCGGTGCTGTTGCTGCTGTCGTTCGTTACCTTTCATCTGTCGGGCAGCGTCAAACGCTCGCCGGTTGGGCCGATTGACCGTATCCTGGGCTGCCTGTTCGGGGTTTTGCGCGGGCTGGCGGTGGCCGGAATTATCTATCTGGTCTTTGCCGCGGTCGAGCCGCCCCCCGATCAGCCCGACTGGATGACCAAAGCCGAGCTTTACCCGATCATTCGCAAATCAGGTGAAATGCTCGACCGGCTGATCCCCGACCGGCTCCTGAAACACGGCATCACCCTGCCCGGCCATCATGCCACGTCGGCCAAGCCCCCCGCGCCAGCCGCCCCACCGGCCGAAGCGGCCAGCCCCCCCGCGCCACTACACACGCATAAGAAGAGTTCGGCGCGCGCCGAGGATGTCACAAGCCCCTTAGCCCCGCCCCCGGAGACTGCCGAGCCGGTGCACGAAGCGCGCAAGCCCCCCGCACCGAAGACGGAACCTGTTGAAAAGGTTAAAGAAACATCCGAAAGCCCGGCGCACCGCACTGACAACATGGCACCTATGCCCCGCAAGCGCCCCAGCCATAGCGCGGAAAAACAGGATAAATCTGCAACCGACGCGACAGACACAAAACATCGCAAAACCAGCTATGGCGAAAAGGATCGCGAGGCGTTAGACAAGCTCATCGAAGAATCCGGCAAAAGGAACAGCGGCAAGCCATGACAGGCCCGACCGGCGATTTTTCATTTCACGACGATCATCTTCACGAAGAATGTGGTGTGTTTGGTGTTTTCGGACATCCCGGCGCAGGTGCCCTGACGGTGCTGGGGCTTCACGCCCTGCAACACCGCGGTCAGGAAGCCGCTGGCATTGTCACCTTTGACGGCGAACGTTTTATCGCCGAACGGCATCAGGGACTGGTTGGCGACATTTTCGCCAATGGCGCCAATACCGACAAACTGGTCGGCAGCTTCGCCATTGGCCATAATCGCTACTCCACCGCAGGCGGTTCGGATTCCCGCAATATTCAGCCGCTGTTCGCCGATCTGGCCGGCGGTGCCATTGCACTGGCCCATAACGGCAACCTGACCAATGCCCGCGCCTTGCGTGCGCGTCTGGTACAGGAAGGCGC
>JBAVPS010000239.1:0-6460 GCA_049693315.1 Rhizomicrobium sp.
GCATTAGAGCAACGAGCGCAAAAGTGGGAACCGGTTTTGCGCGTAAAGTTGCGACAAAAATTAAATCTCAATCAACGAGCGCAAAGTTGCGAACCGGTTTTGCGCGTAAAGTTGTGTTTTACGGCAGGCTTCTGGCCAGCCGGAACCCGGCCAGGGTGGAATAATCATATTCGCCACCATCGGCGCTGCCGGGCACGCGAGCGGCGCTGCGGATAAAGACCGGCAGGTTGTCCCACGCCCCGCCGCGCAAGACGTGGCGCGTACAGCGGGTGTCGCCCCACGCCCGTTCGTCACCCGGGGCCCCGACATAGGATTTGTGCCAGCAATCTTCCGTCCACTGCCAGACATTGCCCAGCATGCCATAAAGGCCAAAACCGTTGGCGGCAAAGGCATCGACTTCGGCCAGAACCTGATTATCCCACGGGCTGCCGCAGCCATTGCAGTTGGCCTGATTTTTCCCAAGCGCCTGCCCCCACCAGCGGGCGGTGTTGGTGGCGGCACGGGCGGCATATTCCCACTCGGCTTCGCTCGGCAGGCGGTAAAGGTTCCTTGTGCCGGGGCGGGCGGCTTTCAGTTTACCGTTCAGCCAGTCGATGTAGGCGTGGGCGTCTTTCCAGTCGAGGCACATCGCTGGCCAGCGCCGCGGCAGCACCAGAAACGGTGCATAGGGTTCAGCCCTGGGTTCTGGTTTCCAGCCCATGTCGATCAGCCCATTGCAAGGGGCGGGGTGATAGCCGGTTTCCTGCAGGAATTTCAGATATTGCTCGACCGTCACCGGGTATTTGGCCAGCGCAAAGGCCTTTATCGTCACCTTGTGCTGGGGGCCTTCATTGTCAAACCGGCCGGGTTCTGATGCCGGGCTGCCCATGGCAAAGCTGCCTGCGGGAACCGCCACCATGACGGTACAGTCTGCACATTCGGTGAATTCGCGTTCTGGGTGCTCGCCCGCCCGGCCCACACCAAGGCAGGCCAAGAGTGCAAGTGCAGTGAAAATGGGACGCATGGCGGGGCTCGTGGGTGGGTGGCTGTCAGCCGTGGCGGCCAAAGATGCCAATACAGGGTTGGCCCATGTTAGACAGCTGTACTGGAAAACAAAAGTTGGTTTGGCGTAACGTTGCTTTACCATAGCGGTGGGGCCATTTTCCCCAACCAGCTGGTTCTAAGGGGGAGATATTCTGTGCGGCTATCCTATGTTGATAATCTGCGCTCGGCGATGATTGTTCTGGTGGTGGCCATGCATGCCGCCGTCACCTACAGTCATTTCGGCAGCTGGTACTATACCGCGCCGACCGAGCCGGGAATGATCGAGAAGCTGATTTTCGGTTTGTTCCAGTCCCATCTGCAGGCATTTTTTATGGGCCTTCTGTTCCTGCTGGCGGGGTATTTCACCCCCGGCTCCTATGACCGCAAAGGCTTCTGGCATTTTGTCGGCGATCGCTTCCTGCGTCTGATGGTGCCGGCACTGATTTATGTTTTCCTGATCCACGACATGATGGGCCATTTTCTGCTGCACTGGCACCATGAAGGCTTTATCGCCTCTTATCGCTATTATGTCGTGCATGGCGATTTTCTTGATGGCACCGGGCCGATGTGGTTTGCGGTGGCGCTGTTCGTTTTCTCCACCCTCTATGCGCTGGTACGGCTGGCCTTGCCTAAATGCAACTGCGTGCCGTCATTACCGTCCGCTCGGATGGCGGTTATCACGGGTGCGCTGATCGGGCTTTTAAGCTTTGTTGTGCGTTTGAGATTTCCGCTTGGCACCAACTGGCACAATATGCAGTTCGGGTATTTTTCTCAGTATGTCGTGCTGTTTATCGTTGGTATGTGGGCCTTTCGTGGTGACTGGCTGAAAAGCTTTCCCGCCGACAGTGGCGGTAAGCTGCTGAAATGGGCGGTGATCCTAGGGCCGATCGTCTGGCTGGCGCTGATCTTTGGTGGTGGTGCCTTTGCCGGTGCCATGCAGGCTTATAATGGTGGCCTGACCTGGCAGAGCCTTGCCATCAGCCTGTGGGAGCAGATCTTTGCGGTTTGTCTGTGCGCGGGTTTAATCGTGTTGTTCCGGCAGCGGATCTATACCGGTGGCTCGGTGTCACGTCTGCTGGCCGATAACAGCTTTGCCATCTACATGTTTCACGCCCCGGTTCTGGTCAGTATCTCGCTGCTGCTGGAACCAAGCGGTCTTGGTGGCGTTGCGGCCTTTATCATTGCCGCCATATTGACATTCTTCGTCACGCTGGCCTTAAGCCATTATGTCTTGCGGCGTATTCCGCTTTTAAAAACGGTACTCTGACGCCATAAAAAAGGGTGGCTGTTGGCCACCCTTTCTTTTACCACAGATGTACGCGCTGATTGGGTGGCAGATACAGCGTATCACCCGGTTTGACATCAAACGCTGTGTACCAGCCATCATCGTTACGCACGACGGCGTTGACGCGGTATTTCGACGGGCTGTGCGGGTTTGACAGCAGCGACTGACGTAAGCGGCCATCGCGCCACTGTTCCCGCCAGCTCTGGGCATAGGCGATGTAGAAACGCTGATCGCCGGTCAGACCGTTCAGCACCGGTGCAGGCTTGCCGCCCAGTGCGATGTGATAGGCCTGATACGCAATCACCAGACCAGCCAGATCGGCGATATTTTCACCCAGCGTCAGCTTACCGTTGATGTGAATGCCGGGCAGTGGTTCATACGCATCATACTGCTTGGCCAGCGCTGTGGTCCGGGCATCGAAGTTCTTGCGATCCTCTGTTGTCCACCAGTCGCGCATCACACCTGCACCGTCATATTTGCTGCCCTGATCGTCAAAGCCATGGCTGATTTCGTGACCGATGGTGGCACCGATCTCGCCATAGTTCACCGCATCATCCGCCGCCGGATCAAAGTAAGGCGGCTGCAGAATCCCAGCGGGGAAAACAATCTCGTTCATGGTCGGATTGTAATAGGCGTTGTTGGTCGGCGGCGTCATGCCCCATTCGGCGCGATCCACCGGCTTATCAAGCCGGGCAATTTCGCGGTTCCATTCAAACCGGCTGACGCGGCGGGCGTTGCCAACCTGATCGCCGGGGCGAATGTCGAGCGGGCTGTAATCACGCCATACATCAGGATAGCCAATCTTGGGCGTGAAGGCGCTAAGTTTATCCAGCGCCTTGGCCCGGGTTTGAGGGCTCATCCAGTCGAGCGTTTTGATGTCCGCCGCATAGGCTTTGAGCAGATTGTCGACCAACGCCTTGGCCTTGAGCTTGGCGTCAGGTGGAAAATACTGCGCAACATAAAGTTTTCCGAGCGCTTCGCCCATTGCCCCGTCGACCATTGCCATGGCACGGGTTTCACGTGGCAGCTGGGCGGTTTTGCCCTGGACGACCTTGCCGT
Organism: Rhizomicrobium sp.; assembly: GCA_049693315.1. Taxonomy (GTDB): domain Bacteria; phylum Pseudomonadota; class Alphaproteobacteria; order Micropepsales; family Micropepsaceae; genus Rhizomicrobium. The sequence goes on from JBAVPS010000239.1 coordinate 3,368, forward strand.
AGAAATCAAACACCGTCTGATCGACATTGGTCGGAAGCACCGCAGCATAGCCCTGCAACAGGCGCACGCTTAAGTAATCGCGCCACACCGATACCGGGGTGGCGGCATAGAGTTTGGCCAGTTTGGGGAAGGCAGATTTTTCTGCCACGATAACCGTGCGTTCGCCAGCACCCTTATTGAGTGGGATGTGACTGGCGGTAAAATAGGCCGTCCACGGAAATTCCGGGGCCAGGCTTTCGAGCGTCGAGACCGGCATCGGATTATAGGTGCGATCATCATCGCGCCGCTCATCCGCCGCCCAGCTCACCTTAGCGATTTCGGTTTCGAGCTTTAGTATGGCAGCGGCTTTGGCATCGGTCTGCTTGATACCGGCCAGTGTCAGCATTTTGGCCAGATAGGCTTTGTAGGCTGCGCGGATCTCGACGAATTCTTTGTCGTCGCGCAAATAATAATCGCGGTCGGCCAGCCCAAGACCCGCCTGTGACAGGTTCACGGAATAGTTTTCGGGATGTTTGTTGTCGGTGCCGATGTACAGGCCAAAGGGGCCGTCCAGTGGTAGGCCGGGTTCAGCAATCAGTGCTGCAATCTGCTCGTGGGTTTTGGCTGCGGCAATGCGCTTCAGATCGGCAGAAACCGGCTTTAGCCCTGCCTTGTCGATGGCTTTGGTATCCAGATAGCCGACATACAGATCACGCAGTTTGCGTTCTTCTGCTGTTGGGTCTTTCTTCTGGATCAATGTCTGCAGAATGTTTTTCAGCTTGGCTTCATTGCCAAGATCAAGTTCCAGATTGACGCCGGAATAAGATCGGTCGGCCGGAATCGTATCGGTTTTCAGCCAGCCATTATTGGCATAGGCGAAAAAGTCTGCACCGGGTTTGATACTGTTATCGATATAGCCGAGATCAACGCCCCACGGTTTGACCGTCGGGCCGGTTTCGGCTGCGGATACGCCCTGGGCACCAAGGCCCAGAAGCGCAAGCGCGCCCACGAGGGGCGCGCCAACATATTTCGTTAGAGTGTTCATTCTCGCTCTTACCAGAGTTTCGCACGTTCTTCCGGCGGCAGATAATATTTGTCGCCCGCTTTGACGCCAAAAGCTTCGTACCAGTCATCAAGATTGCGCGTGGCACCGATGACGCGGAACTCGGCCGCTGAATGCGGATCGGTCAGCACCTGGGTGCGCTTGGCGCTTTCGCGATACTTCGAACGCCAGATCTGGCCAAAGCCAAGCAGGAAGCGCTGTTCGCCGGTAAAGCCGTCAACCACCGGCGCAGGCTTACCCGCCAGCGACAGCTTATAGGCTTTGTCGGCAATGGTCAGGCCGGCATTGTCGGCGATGTTTTCGCCCAGCGTATTCTTGCCGTCGATGTGCAGACCGGCAACCGGTTCAAACGCCGAATACTGCTTCACCACCATGTCGGTACGCTGGGTGAAGTTCTTCGAGTCTTCCGGCGTCCACCACGATTCCAGCACACCAGCGCCAGTGTATTTGGCACCCTGATCGTCGAAGCCATGGCTGATTTCATGACCGATCACCGCACCAATGCCACCATAGTTGACCGCATCATCGGCGTTGGGATCAAAGAACGGCGGTTGCAGGATAGCGGCCGGGAACACGATCTCGTTGAACACCGGGTTGTAATAGGCGTTGATGGTCGGCGGTGTCATGCCCCATTCGGTCTTGTCGACCGGCTGGTCCAGACGCGAGACGTTGCGGTTCCAGTCAAATTCGTTACTGCGCTGAATGTCGCCGATCAGATCGGTGCGGCTGATCTGCAGGGCGCTGTAATCGCGCCATGTGTTGGGATAACCGATCTTCGGCGTGAAGGAATGCAGTTTTTCCAGCGCCTTGGCTTTGGTGGCGTCGCTCATCCACGAAAGGGTATGGATGTCGGCGTCATAGGCCTTCAGAAGGTTGGCCACCAGTTCCTGTGCCTTGGCTTTGGCTTCGGGCGGGAAATATTTGGCGACATAGATTTTGCCCAGCGCTTCGCCCATCGAGCCATCGATCAGATGGACTCCACGGGTTTCACGGTCGAGCTGCTTGGTGCTGCCACGCAATACCGTGCCATAGAAAGCAAAGTCGGCATCGTCAAATTTCTCAGGCAGCGCGGCGGCATAGGAATGCAGATAGTGCACCGTCAGATAATCGCGCCACACCGCAACCGGGGTCTTGGCAAAAATCTGTGCCAGTTTGGGGAATGCGGACTTTTCGGCCACAATCACCGTGCGTTCGCCCTTGGGGCTGGTCAGCGCAATCCCGGCTTCGCTCAGGAAGGCATCCCATTCAAAGCCCGGTGCCAGCTTCTTCAGGGCGCTGACGGTCATCGCGTTATAGGTTTTGTCGGGGTCACGACGGTCGGCACGGGCCCAATGCACCTTGGCGATCTGTTCTTCCAGAGTATAGATCCTGGCAGCGCGGGCTGCGGCATCCTTGTAGCCAGCCAGCGTCAGCATCTCGGTGAGATACTTCTTATAGGCCAGGCGCGAGGTCGCCAGGTTCTTGTCGTCTGACAGATAGAAATCGCGGTCGGGCATGCCCAGACCAGATTGCGACAGATTCACCGAATAGCGTTCGGGATGTTTGTCGTCGACGCCAATATAAAGGCCGAACAGGCTTTCGGTACCCAGCCGTTCAGAGCCCATCGTCTTGGCGACATCGGTTTTGGTCTTAAGGCCCGCCAGATAGTCGAGGTCGGCTTTGACCGGTGCCAGACCTTGCGCGTCAATCTGGGCGCGGTCGGTATAGGCGGCGAAGAAGTCGGCCATTTTGCGTTCATCTGGCGAAAGCTGGTCAGCCGGTTTGGCTTTCAGCTCGTCCATGATGGCGCGCATGCGCTTCTCGCTTAAGATCGCCAGGGTCTGGAACGATCCGGTGCTGGAACGGTCAGCGGGAATTTCTGCCGTTTTGAACCAGTTGCCGTTGACGTAGCTGAAGAAGTTGTCACCGGGCTTAACAGAAGTGTCCATACCTGAAAGATCAACACCCCAGCTGCCCAGTTCGGGCTTTGGCTTTGGCGCTGTGGGGGCGGCGGGCGGTGGCACGGTGGCCGCACAGCCCGCACATAACAGGACGGTCAGGGCGATCAGACC
>JBAVPS010000240.1:0-5055 GCA_049693315.1 Rhizomicrobium sp.
GGGGGGGAGTCCGGGAAGCTTGTCAGGGGGGGGGCGTCAATCCTGTCCCGGCCTTGCCGCGGGCGCTCTGTAGCTTCAAACCAGATGCGTTTTCCGCATCTCTCGTCGGGCCTGTTAACATGAGGTCTAGGCTCGGGAAGTGTGTTCATGAGGCTGTAGGAGGCTGCCTGTGCCGCTCACGGTGTCTTTGAAGGTGCGAACCCGGACGGGCTGGGCGGCACCCCATCCTGCGCGCTTAATCCCCCGCCTCGCCCGCGCGCTTCTCATGTCGCTTTTGATGCACCCGCAACCCCCTTCCGGGCCGGGGTAGAAATCAGGCAATCCGGGCCTGTTTTGGTGTCCCGGTGGGGCTAAAACCGCGTTGCAGTTTGTTGCAGTTGGCGGGGTGGCAGGCAGGTGAATGGGGCGCTATTTTTTGTACCCGTTTGCCCGCAGAAAATCTTCGGAAAATGGTTGGTAGCCGTCATGTGCAACGGGGGCTTTCTGGGGGCCGGTTACGGTTTCGTCGGCAGTGGCAAGGCATATCCGGAATGGGGAGGCCAGAGCCTTAAGTCGGTCAGAAACCGTGCAGACAGCATCGGTATGCAGGCTTTCCGTTGGCGCCCGGCGGGCCCGCATTTTGGCCCGCTTCTTTGCTTCGGCGGCACCGGAGGCAACAACAAACAGGTTTTCATGTCCCTCGATAAAACCTGCACTGCCGGGTTCATAATAGCCGAGGTTAACATGCCAGAGGTCTGGATCGGCCTGTAGCGCTTCGTTTAGAGGCTCGGTGGTAAGGGTTACCTGCATACCATCGACGATGTTCAGCTCTATCCATGAATCGATATGTGGGGCCGGACCGTCTGCGAACCACGCCGCCAGCATCTGTTTCCAGGTGTCTTCTATCGTGGGACCGACCGTGAACACCACGTCATGGACTTCAATCCCGGTTCCTATAGGGCTGCCACCTAACATGACTGCGAAAAGTTTGTTCTCTGCCATTCGTGTGTTCCGGTAAGGTTCCTGTCCGAACATAATCAGGTCGGACCGGAAAACAAACCGTGTCAGGCATGACACCAGCTTCGTTTACCGAAGTCGAGCCACGTCAGATGGTCAGCCTGGCGGTGCTGATTATTTCGCAAGGTTGGCGTGACGGGCTTCGCCAAGTCGGCGTTACCGGTTTCGCGCTATGGATCGGCCTTCGTCAGCGAACAGACTGAGATTACCTTGTGCTTATAGCCCGTAAGGTTGAGTCCCGTAGATGGCACCTCATTAGGCTTCAGTTAGAGCTAATGGATATTGATTTGTGTCGTCTGATACGGAAAAACGTATAAAACAATATTATACGTATAACCGTATATTTACATTTTATACGGATAAGCGTATATGGGCGGTGGAGGTGTCCGATGTCTATTACACGTACTCAGAAACAGCTCGGGGCGGCTCTGCGTCGCTACCGTAAACAGCAAGCTCTGACACAGGCGGACCTTGGGCGTCTTGTCGGTTCGCGCCAGGCCACAATATCCGGGATGGAAGTGGAGGGGGCTGGCACGTTAGAGACCTTGTTCTCAATGCTGGCCGCCCTGAACCTGGAGCTGGTGGTGCAGCCGCGAACTAAAGCAGATAAAACCCAAATCGCTGAGATTTTCTGATGCCACGCCATCGTCTGTCGGGACGCTTGAATGTCTTCCTCAATAGCCGACTGGTCGGGGAACTGACCCGGCAGGCCTCTGGTGCCGTTGATTTTCGCTATGCTTCTACATGGCTGAATTGGGAGCACGCCATGGCGGTGTCGTTGTCCCTGCCGTTGAGAGAAGATCGCTATATCGGCGCACCCGTTCTGGCGGTGTTTGATAATCTATTGCCCGACAATGTGGCGATCCGGCGGACAGTGGCTGAGCGGGTGGAAGCTTCCGGCATCGACGCCTTTAGCCTGTTGTCGGCCTTGGGACGCGATTGTGTTGGGGCTTTGCAGTTTCTGGCGGATGATGTGGAACCGGGCCCTGCGGGCGTGATCACTGGGCGTATCGTCAGCAATGATGAGATCGCCAAGATTATTGATAATCTGGCCCGTAATCCACTGGGGGTAGGGCGGGATAATGACTTTCGTATCTCGTTGGCTGGGGCGCAGGAGAAGACCGCATTGCTTCGCCATAAGGGGAAATGGCTGCTGCCGACCGGAACGACACCGACCACGCATATCTTCAAACCTCAGATTGGCAGACTGCCAGGTGGTATTGATCTGACCCAATCGGTCGAAAATGAATATCTCTGTTTGAAGTTTACCCAGGCTATGGGGTGCCCCAGCGCTGCGATAGAGATGGCGACGTTTGGTGATCAGCGCGTGCTGGTGGTCGAACGGTTTGACCGCATGCTGACTAATGACAAGCGGCTCTTACGCGTACCTCAAGAGGATTGCTGCCAGGCTCTTTCCGTTCCATGGACGCAGAAATATGAAAACGACGGTGGTCCAGGTGTTGTTTCTATCCTGAAGCTATTGTCGGGCAGTGACGATGTTTCCGCCGATCGACAGCTGTTTCTGAAGGCCCAGATAGTATTTTGGCTTTTGGGGGCAACAGATGGGCATGCCAAGAACTTTAGCCTGATACTGTTTCCGGGTGGTGGTTATCGTCTGTCGCCGTTGTACGACGTGGTATCCGCCCAGCCGAGTGTTGATGCCGGACAGATTCGCCTGAACAAGATGAAGATGGCTATGTCGTTTGGTGCCAAACGGCATTATGGCGTCAACACCATCATGGGACGGCATTTCGTGCAAAGTGCCGAGATGGCCGGTGTCGGTGGGGCGCTGGCGATCATCGACGAAGTGCTGGCTGTGGGGGAAGCTGCTCTCCATAAAACACTATCTGAATTGCCAGCGGATTTTCCGGCGCCGATTGCAGAATCCATTGCTGACGGTGTTCTCGCTCGTCTTAGTCTTTTAGCCAGTGAGCGGGCAGGGTAGTGCGTAGGACCTGGTGGGCTGCTATTACCTCAAGGTGGAATGCAAGTTTGCCACCAGTGTTTCCACAGCAGACCGCTATCGTCGAATGAACGTACCTGAATAGTTTGACTGAAAAATGTTGATTGCAGTCAAAGATTCCATTTTTATAAATTCGCGATAACCCAATAAAACAACTATATGTGGTTTTACTTACGCTATTGGTTGGCGTGTTGGGAAACGTCATTGATCTGACAATGCACTGTCATGTTTCAGCATGATAACGCGGCCTTCTGACAAAGAGGGTGAAATGCGTAGATCAAGATCTTTCAACACGATTTTTTTTGGAACCGTGTCACTCGTTGCGCTCACCGCTGGCGCTATCGCAGAGGTGGCTGACACAGCGGATAATGCTGGAATTGAAAAAGTTATCGTCACGGGGACACGTGAAACTACTCAGACGCAATATACTTCGACTTCTCCAATTGATGTTCTGGATGCGGGTTCGTTACAGTCGACAATATCAAGCCGTCTGAACGATACGCTTGCAACGTTAATTCCGTCGTTTGATGTTAAGAGTCTTCCTGCGTCTGATGGTTCACAATTTATCCGGCCTGCGTCGATCAATAATTTATCACCTGATATGACGCTGGTGCTGGTCAATGGCAAACGGTTCCACCGCTCTGCTTTTCTCGGTACAAATGGTTCGCAGGCAACAGATCTGGACCAGATTCCCTCTTACGCCTCCGGGCATATTGAAGTGCTGCGTGATGGGGCTTCGGCGCAGTATGGTTCAGATGCGATCGCGGGTGTCATCAATATCATCCTTGACGATAAACCGGGCTTTTCTACATACGCCCAGGTATCACAATATTACTATGGTGACGGTCTGCAGCTGCAGTGGGGTGGACGGGTAGGTTTCGAGCTACCCAAAGACGGCCGCTTGGTCGTCACCCTCGAATATGACAAATCGAATGAGACCTCGCGCACTAATCAGCGCGCCGATGCTATTGCATATGAAAAGTCTTCGGGCATCACAGTTGCAGATCCTGTCCAGCGCTGGGGCAACCCGGATATGCAGACTATCAAAGGTGCGCTAAATTTATCGCAGCCGCTGGCCGATGGCTTCGAGGCTTATGCCTTCAGCACCATCGGGGCCGGGCGAGGCGTTGCCGACATTAATTGGCGCAACCCTTCATCTAATAGCAGCATCTACAAGACGACGGCGGCCTATCCGGAATTTAATCTTTTATCGATCTATCCTGCCGGCTTCACACCGCATGAAGGAACCGATTACCTTGATACCCAGTCCGTTGTGGGTGTCCGTCAGAACACATCCGATACTTTTACCTGGGATGTTTCTGGTTCATTCGGTATGAATAATACGGGATTCTTTCTGCTCAATTCGATCAATGCCTCGATGGGATCTGATAGTCCTTTCAATTTCAAACTTGGTCACCTGATCGAAGCTGAATCTGACCTCAATTTTGATGCGGTATATCGCTGGAATGTCGGTTTTCTGCCGGATCCTATTAATATCGCTTTTGGCGCCGAACGCCGTCGAGAGACCTATCAAATCACCAAAGGTGATAAGGCCTCATATGAAGTCGGTCCAGGAGCTGCATATGGTTTGACCTCTGGCGCAAATGGATTTCCTGGTTTTAACGATCAGGAATCCGGGATATGGAGCCAGTCGAGCTATGCCGGATATATCGATGTCCAAACGCAGTTGACCAAATCTTGGCAAGTGGATGTGGCTCTGCGTGACGAGAGCTATAACGAGTTCGGCAACACCTTTAATTATAAAGCCTCGACGCGGTACGAGCTTCTGGATGGCCTCGCGGTGCGCGGCTCTTATTCGACCGGCTTCAAGGCGCCGACACCAGGGCAGGAATATTCGACCAGCATCAGCCAGGGGCTGGATACGACAACCTTGTTGATTTATTCGACCGGGCGGCTTTCTCCCAGTAATCCAGTGGCGCAATATTTTGGTGCCAAACCGCTCAAGCCGGAAGAAGCCAAGAGTGCAACAGCGGGGTTTGTCTGGTCAACTGGGTTTGGGTTAAACGGATCCTTCGATCTCTATAAAACCGATGTTACCAAGCGGTTCAGTTTATCATCTACATACACGGTAACCG